>NZ_JBJGXI010000043.1:0-47658 GCF_045635475.1 Radiobacillus sp. PE A8.2
TTTTTTTTGAAAGATGCGTGGCATTAAACCATGAATGTAAGTGGTGTTTGCCTACAGGTGAACTGTTGGGGGACACCAGAGCTCTTATCTGTGACAAGAAGGGCATTATTAGAATTGTGCGGACATCAGTGCACTTATTTCAATGAATTGATTGCTGCTGTGTATTATTTTTAGCAAATAAGCGCTCTCTTGTCCGATAAACTCCCCAAAAAACAATTTCCGGTGACATAAGGGCTTATATGTCCGGGCGTCCTGCTGCCATCGCACGCCAAAGTGTCTCACCTAGTATACAATTTTACTGACTAGGATCTTCTTAGCTCTACATGCATCCTAATACAAAAAAATACCCCCGATCCACCGACCGCGGGTATTTCCATTTTAAAACATACTAGTTGAGTGTTTCGGCTGTACGCGTGCATCTGGATCTATATATGCTTTGGCATTATTAATTGCTGTAGGTCCTTCACCAAATCCAGCGGCAATTAAATTAACTTTACCTGGATATGTGCAAATATCACCGGCAGCATAAATGCCTGGAATGTTTGTTTCCATTTTCGAATTGACAACAATACTATTTTTCTCAATTTCTAATCCCCAATTTTTGATTGGTCCTAGGGAAGAAATAAAGCCATAATTTACTAGTACTGCATCAACATCGAGTATGACTTCGTTGTCACCTTTTACTTCCTTCAGCTTAACTTGATCGATGTTTTCGGTGGCGATAAAGGCTTCTGGTACATATGGAGTCATAACATTAACACTTGAGTTATGAAGATTTTCGACACTATGCTCATGTGCGCGGAATTGGTCACGGCGATGGACTAAGGTTACTTCCTTCGCTATCGGTTCAAGCATTAATGCCCAATCCACCGCAGAGTCTCCTCCACCAAATAAGACAACTTTCTTGTCTGTAAAAGCGTGCATATTGTCGACGAAATAATGAAGATTTTTGCCTTCGAAGTCTTCTGCACCTTCAACGTTTAGTTTGCGAGGCTGGAATGCACCATTGCCTGCGGTAATAATAATTGTTTTGGAGTAATGTACTTCATCATTTGTTGTAATTTTAAACGAATCATCGGCTTGGCGTTCAATCGTGTCAACAGATTGGTTAAGAGCGATCGTAGGATTGAATAAGTCCGTTTGCTCTTTCAGATTATCGACCAGCTCTTGTGCTCTTACTTTAGGAAAACCAGCGATATCGTAAATATACTTTTCTGGATAAAGTGCGCTCAATTGCCCGCCAATATGAGGTAAGCTTTCAATAATTTTGACACTTGCTTGGCGTAATCCGCCATAAAATGCGGCGAATAATCCAACTGGACCAGCGCCAATAATCGTAACATCATATATTTTTTCTGACATAAATTTTATCCTCCTGAGAAATACTGTGCATAGTAGATGTTTTTTATTTTAACACAAATTTTATTATGTGTAGTATCGAACGAATCACACACATAAAGTTAGAAAATTTTAAAATTTCAGTAAATACACTTTAGGGTTGAAAATTGTAGAAAAAAAGTCTAAGATAAGCAATAGGTTGTTTACAATTTGCTACATATATATTAAGTGTCTATTTACGTGAAATAAATCACGATATCATTTGTTTTTCATGTCTTTATTATTTATAAAAATATATAATTGGAAGTGATCTAGATGAAGAAACCGAATATTGTAATCCTTGGCGCAGGATATGGTGGATTAACTACGACTGTGAAACTACAAAAAAAGCTTGGTGTTAATGATGCCAACATTACGCTTGTGAACAAGCATGATTACCATTATGAAGCTACTTGGTTACATGAAGTTGCTGCAGGTACAATTGCTCCAGATCGTGCGCGATTTGCAATTAAAGATGTAATTGATGGCAGTAAAGTGAACTTTGTACAAGATACGGTAACATCAATTGATGTAGAAAACAAGAAAGTAGTATTAGAAGACGGCGAACTTGATTATGACTATCTTGTTGTTGCCCTTGGCTTTGAAGCAGCAACATTTGGTATTCCAGGATTACTTGAGAATGCATTTATGATTGGTAATATTAATTCTTCAAGAATGTTAAGAGAACATATTGATTACCACTTCGCAAAATACAACAATGAAATAGAGAAAAAGCAAGAACGTTTAAATATTATTGTTGGCGGTGGCGGTTTTACTGGTATTGAATACTTAGGGGAATTGACTAATCGTGTTACGAAGCTATGTGAAGAATATGATATTGATCGCAACCAAGTACGCATTATTAACGTAGAGGGTGCACCGAGCATTATGCCTGGATTTGATCCTCAATTAGTAGAATATGCGATGAATACGCTAGAAGAGAGAGGCGTCGAGTTCAAGCTGGGCTCTATGTTAAAAGAATGTAGACCAGATGGTATTACAATTGAAAAAGACGGTGAACAAGAGGATATTCCTTCCCTTACAACTGTTTGGGCTGCTGGTGTTCGTGCTAACAGTTTAGTTGAAAAATCTTTAGAAACAAACAGAGGTAAAGTAGAAGTAACTCCAGAATTACGGGATCCTGCTAATGAAAATGTTTTTGTTATCGGTGACTGTGCACTTATTATGGACAAGGAGACGGGAAGACCTTATCCACCAACTGCACAAATTGCAATGCAAGAAGCTGAAGTATGTGCCCATAATCTAGCTACAATTGTTAAAGGTGGCAGCGGAGAGCTTGAGCACTTTGAATTTAATAATTTAGGTACAGTAGCCTCTCTAGGGCACTCAGATGCCTTTGGTGTTGTATTCGGAAATAAAAAAATATTTGGCTGGACTGCATCTGTAATGAAAAAAGTTATTGATAACAGATCTTTATTGAAAATCGGTGGACTCGGCCTGATGTTGAAAAAAGGAAAATTTAATATCTTTGGTTAATATAAAAGCAAAGGCAGAACTTCTGCTTTTGCTTTTTTAAAATCTAAGAGAGTATAAAATTTGTGCATGTGTCTAGCTCCGAGCGCCAGAAACGTAGCGATGTCACGAATCGCCTTATGATAAGTCATCATCGATTCAAGTTTTATTGAAGGTCGACTAAAAGAGGACTTGTCGTCCAACGTCGACATACCCCTTATGCAGGGGCATGATTCCTTTATCTTAGTGATTCGCTCCAGTCGCTACGTTTTTTAGCGGGCGCTCTGCACTTTTCTCAAATAACAATAGATAAGCATTTTGATAAGGGGAGACGAATCGTGTTACAGTCAATCGTTCTAATTGTATTATATTTCGTTATGTTTTTTGGTATCGCATTTATATTGAATATGTTGTTAAGACAAACATGGATCATGGCGTTTATTTATCCTGTTATTGTATTGATGATCGTTGATGATTTTTCAACTACCAAATACTTCACATCACCAGCTTGGGCCTTTTCGACTGTTTGGTCAAAAATAGTAGGTCTTAATTTTAACGATGTACTTATATTGTTGTTTGGTTTTATTGGTGCTATTGCTTCGGGAATTGTAATAAAGATGCTTCGTAAAAACGGTTATCAAATGTTTTAAATTGGTAGTTAAACTTAATTAATTTCATAATACTGATTTTTAGCTAGCTGTATAAGGTGATTATGAAATTGACTCAAAATACGTACTAAAAGTTATTTTTACAATTAAAAATGTATAAAAAAGTACGATCAAGGAAAGGATGACACCCAGAGAGGTGTTATCTAATAATGTTAAAATTAAAGATTCTGAGAAGAAGTTTTATGACTTTATTATTTCTTGGAGCCTGTTATACATCTGTTCTAGCAGTTACAAATGTTTCTGCTGCAGATGTAAAAAATGAATTTTTTGGTTTGGTAAGTATCGAACATACATCAGCATCGGCACAGACAGCTATTAAGGAACAACCACAAAAGAAATTGGCGTTGGAAATGAAGGAACTAAATCACCATATTGCGAAAACTACCTACATTTCGAGTCAGCAAGTGGATGAGCCTAATACGCTAGAAGAATATATTAGCAAGAGCAACTACCCAATTACAACTGTAACAGCTACAGGATACACTGCTGGGTTAGAATCAACGGGAAAATCGCCTAGTCATCCCGAGTATGGTATTACTTACTCTGGTGTAAAAGTAAAAAGAGATTTATATTCAACTATTGCGGCAGATTTGAATGTCTATCCGATTGGAACTATTCTTTATATTCCAGAGTACGGTTATGGCGTGGTTGCTGATAAAGGCTCAGCAATCCAAGGAAATAAAATTGATTTGTATTACCATACAGTAGAAGATGTTTATAATAATTGGGGTAAAAAGCAAGTTGAGGTATACGTAATTAAAAAAGGTAATGGTAGTTTAACTGAAGAGCAATTAGAAGCATTAAATGAAACGGAAGCTTTACAAGTATTTAGAGAAAAAATAAATTAATGACAGACAATTTTTAACCCCTTGAATATCGAATGATATCAAGGGGTTGTTTTTAAAATTAAAATAAAGGATATAAAATGATGGCTAGAATGATCCCTGTTAGACCACCAAAGAATACTTCTATCGGTTGGTGACCTAATAATTCTTTTAATTCTTCTCTTTTTTCATATTCCCCTTTTTCTGTCCATACCTTTGCCTCTTCGACAAAGTATTGAAAATCCTTTACTAGTTCATTCAATAAAATAGCTTGTTCTCCAGCGTGTCGTCTCACGCCAGATGCATCAAACATAATGATAATACTAAACACGCAGGACACTGCAAATAAGCCTGAGGAGAGTCCGTGTTGAATACCTATCGCTGTTGTAAGAGCTGCAACGGCTGCTGAGTGACTACTTGGCATACCTCCAGTGCTAAATGCCAAGCCAGGCTTAAATTCCCTTGTTGCAATAAATTGAATAGGAACTTTAACACCTTGTGCAAATACAATAGCAATAAGCGCTGCCCATAAAGGGAAGTTTGCTAATATATTCATTAAATAATAACATCCTTTCTCATATGTATCATTCTTGTATGTAGGTTTCCCTTTTCTTTGGTCAGTAACACAAGAAAATTTTATACCAAACCATAAAGTTTCACTTCAATTATATCATACGTATAATTTTAACTAAATAAAGGGGATGTTAAATTTACGATAATAGGTTACGGTCTCCAAAATAAAAAAACATGGGTTGGAAGAAACCCATGTTTTTTATTACATGCTATTGGATGTGAGGCGATGAAATCTAGGAATTCTTTTTGACAAGTTTAACGTAATAAACGCCGCGATTATAGCAATTGCTAAATCCTTAATTAAAAATGGGATCATCGTTGCCCACGCAGTGGTAAAACTTATATGTAACTCAAGCCATGTATTCATCGCTATATACATGTAATTAACACCAATTAGGTAATTGACTACGACGCCGACAATCGATGCCAGTACATAAAAAGGAAGCGATTTTGTTCGTGATTTTTCTGCTAACCAACCTGTCACAAACGCAACAAAAATAAAAGAAATTAGAAAACCACCTGTATAATCAAAAATAGTAAAAATTCCGGCTCTCATTTGAGCAAATACAGGCACACCTGCTATACCTACCAATAAATAAGCAACGATAGACAAGCTGCCAAGACGCTTTCCGAGCATAAGACCTGCTAAAATAGCAAAAAATGTTTGTAAAGATAAAGGAACGGTTTTTCCTCCGATTGGGATCGCCAAAAATGGGAACCAGATAGCAATATTGGCTCCAATTGCCATTAGTCCAATAAATAATGCACCAATCGTTATGTCAATCGGTTTAAGTCTGTTCATCAGCATTCTCCTCTCTGAATTTGATAATAGAAGAGAATTGCCTTATTGTCAACCTTAAATTTAATAAGGTTAACATATGGGTGTTACCATTTTAATGACACAGTTAAACGACAGCATTCTACACTGTTTGTCTGATTGATAAATGTAATCTTAATAGCGTCTGGATTATAATTGATTTCTAATTGATGCGATACACCTAATTGTGTTAAATATATCTTAATTTTTTCAGTTTGTGATCGTTGGGCAGCGTCCTTGACGTTGTAAGCGAAATCACCGGACTTAACAAATTCGTTTAATACTTTATCTGCATCATCCATTAGCGGTTGAAAAGCTTTTGCAGAAGATTTTAATTGTGTTGTGTCTACTTGGGGATACGTGGGACGTTGCTGGTAATACATTGGGTAATTATAGTTATGATTCATCTGACATACCTCCTTACTATAATCTATGCGTTATAGGAGGTTTAAGTTAGTGTAAGTGTATTGAATAATTTTATTGGCGGATTAAAAAGAAAAGTGGAGGGATAGGAAACCAAATGTACATCCTTTGAATACGATTTAATTCATATTGAGGTTTACTTCTTGTGGTGTAAAGTTTGTACACTTTGATCACTGTCAGATTTGGGTACCTGGTATTTCATATGAATCACGAAGTACCAGGTACCGTTCTCTTAAATCATGATTTTATGGTGAAGATTAATCATATATTACAGCCTTCCCTTGTTCGCGTAACTCTTTTAAAGAGCTAAGCATATGATTTATTGCTTCATCGGAATGTCTCTCCCATGATTTTAATTCAGCTAATATTTTCAAAGGCGATTTGGACCTATAAGAACGTGTTGGGTTACCGGGGAATTTTTTGTCGGTTACGTTTGGATCGTTTTCAAAATCACCCAATGGTTCTACAATGTAAATTCTTTCTTTTGCTTTTGATGTTGCTAATTCAGCACCCCATTTAGCCGCATCTAATGTTGCGGTGAAATATATATAGTTTGATTTTTTTTCTTGGTAATTTGATAAGTGTTGTGGTTCTAAAAGGTCTGCAATTTTTAATTCTGCTTTTGTACCATGAAAGAAAGGACCATGATCTAAGACAGCTTTTTTGTCATGCATATTGATACACCTCTTATAATTTTGTCTTTTATATAACAGTATAGATAGGAACTTTCGAAAGTGTAGTCTATAAATAATTCATTATTAATAGTATAATGTAAGTAGAGAGAGTAATGTCAGAAACCGCCTGACCCCAGACATGGTACATGTGCGGAGTCTGACATTATTTTTGCAGAGAGGCTACATTCTTGTGACTGAACGGTATAACTGGACGTCTTCTAGGCATTAAGACTAAGATATGAACTATGGTCACTAACCACCAATACATCATGAAACGAATCACCCATAGCATTATTATAAAAGGCTCTTTTCGTAGAGTTTGTTGTTTTTTATGTCATATTTGAAGTAAAATGCGACGTAACGTAGTGCTCGTGATTTCCGCTCCAGGCAGTCGCTTTCCGCGGGCACGGCTTCAGCTAACTCAGAAGCATAGTGCGCTTCTGAGTGGATCTTCAGCCCGTGCTGTTCCCGCAGGACTTTGAATTATCTTCCCCGAATTACACCGCACGAAGAAAATGCGGTTTTCGTTTTCGAGGATCGACTGCCTGGAGCTCCAATCACCCGACGTAAAGAATAATCCCGTTAGCAGCGGAGGAAATGCACTTCGACTCCTGCGGGACTAGCGGCGTAAGTGAGACCCCGCAGAACGCAGTTCGAGGAGGCTCACTAGCCCCCCGCGGAAAGCGAAGTGCATTTCCGGAGCGGTGCAAGCACTCTCCAAGTTACGACGCATATTAGCTATTTTGCGCATTAACAACAATCTCTTAGAAAACAGCCTTATAAAAAAACAATAGGGCCGTCGAAACAATCATTATACTTGTTTCGATGGCCCTATTATCGCTAATCTGTACTTTTGTTTATTACTTAATCGCCGCTTCTAAGGCGATTTCCATCATTTCTGTAAAGGTCGTTTGGCGTTCTTCTGCTGTTGTTTCCTCTCCTGTTAAGATGTGGTCTGAAACAGTTAGGATAGAAAGTGCCTGACGATTATATTTGGCAGCAAGTGTATATAATGCTGTTGTCTCCATTTCGACTGCTAGCACATTATAGCTTGCTAATTGCTCCATTAATTCTATAGCATTATCACGATAAAAACTGTCACTAGTGAAGACATTACCAACACGAAGCTTTTGGTCTTTTTCGGTTGCAACATCGTAAGCGTTTTTCAATAGCTGGAAATCTGCAGTAGGTGCAAAGTCAATATTGCCAAAAACAACACGATTCATTTGTGAATCAGTAGTAGAAGTGGATGCCAAAATAACATCTCTTACTTTCACATCTTTTTGGATAGCACCGCATGTACCGACGCGTATGAGCTTTTGAACGTCGTAGCTTTGGATTAGCTCATTTACATAAATAGAAATCGAGGGAACACCCATGCCTGTTCCTTGAACAGATATTTTCTCCCCTTTATACGTTCCGGTATATCCATACATGCCACGAACTTCGTTATAACAGACAGGGTTTTCTAAGAAATTCTCCGCTATGTATTTTGCTCGTAGCGGATCACCTGGTAATAATATTTTATCAGCGATGTCACCTTGTTTTGCTCCGATATGTACGCTCATTTGTTTACCTCCTGTTTTACGTGAGTATGTTTTAGTATTGCTTGAAATAGTCATCTTATAATCTTGTTATGTTTGTACATCAAATAAAGTATCATAATGTACTTGATAACACAAATTAGTATGAAAATGATAGACAAAAATGAAGAAAAATTTGTTAATTTGTTTCTAAAACAGGCTTTTTCGTATATAATATGCTTAAGTACATGTTTAAAGGGTTTACATACCCGATATGTAATTATTTTGCATAATACAAAATACTATCTATATAAGGAAAAGGGAGGCTTCTTAACTATGAAGGAGAAACAATTTACAATTACCGATGACACAGGTATTCACGCTAGACCAGCTACATTATTGGTTAACAAAGCTGGGCAATATGAGTCAGAGATTGAATTGCATTACAACGGCAAAGCAGTAAACCTGAAATCAATTATGGGTGTAATGTCTTTAGGTGTACCTAAAGGTGCTGCGATTAAAGTTACTGCTGATGGAACGGATGAAGAACAAGCAATAGCTGGTGTGGAAGAATTAATTAAAGAACACCTTGGAGAGTAAGCGTTACCAATTTTTAAGTATAATAAAAAAAGCTAGAGCATATAACTCTAGCTTTTTTGCATATTAGATGAAAAACAGGATAACAATTTATACATACAATACATTATTGGTAATAGTAGAGAATCTAATATAAGAGGTGTAAAACAATGAATATATCTGTATCACAGCTTCCAGGCATCGGGCAAAAAATCACACTGAAAACTGCTGAAGACAGTATGCTTGTGGTGATTGTTCACCATACGGGGAAGCGAGAGTTGTATTTCTTTGATGACTCTGATAGTGATGAAGCTGATTTTGCGATGGATCTGACGCCAGACGAAACAAGAGAGCTTGGTGCTCAATTGTTAGGTGCTACGTATCAGCCGGTCAATGCAGATCAGCTTAAAATGTTCAAAAAACAAATTGTGATTGATTATATCAAGTTGACTGAGAAATCTTCAATCGCCTTTACAACATTGGAAGAATCGGCAATTCGAAATAAAACAGGTGCAACAATTATAGGCATCGTACAAGGTGATGAAATGGTCGCTATACCAGATATTAATCGGAAATTAATGCCTGGCGATGTGCTTATGTCAATTGGAAAGAAAGATCAAATTGCAAGCCTAGAAGCGTTATGCAAAGGAGAGGAATGATCATACTTGTTCAATGATTTTCCAATGTTACTAGGTGCGGGATTAGTATTACTCGGAATATTCTATTTGGGGTTTCTGAGTTTGAAAATTAATTTTCCAAGTGTGATTCTATATATCTTATTTGGGATTGTATTAGTAGATCTGCTTTATCACAATGAAATTTTACATTTCGCAAGTGAAATCGGTATTGTACTGTTATTTTTCTTACTCGGACTAGAATTTAGCGTATCTCGCCTAGGTAAAATTGCAAAAAAAGTTTGGTCTTCAGGATTATTAGATGTATTTCTCAGCTTAGGGGTATCGATGTTAATCGCAGTGGCTTTTGGTATGGATCTATTTAGTGCCTTTGTTATTGGTGGGATTGCGTATGCGACAAGTTCTTCAATCACAGCAAAGCTCTTAGATGATAAAAGTCGTATGGCAAACACGGAAACGGAATTTATGCTAGCAATCTTAATCTTTGAGGACTTAGTCGCACCTATTGTGGTTGCCATTATAATAGGTATTAGTTCTGGTGAAAGCTTTGCAGTTAGCGATTTTTCCATGTTAATAGCAAAAATTGTTGGACTTGGCGCTTTGGCGATTATATTAGGGAAAACGGTATTTAAACATTTTGACAAGCTGCTGGACAAAATTGACGATGAAGACTTCAAAATTGCATTGTTAGTAGGATTAGCAGTTTCTTTCGGTGGCCTGGCTATTTTTCTAGGGTTGTCAGAAGTACTTGGTGCTTTTTTGGCAGGTATGATGCTAGCCGATATCCGAAAGATTGAGCGAGTTGAGCAAACAGTCGCACCAATTAAAGATCTAATGCTACCATTGTTTTTTGTTTATTTTGGGACGACCATTCAACTAGGCAATGGCGTACCGATGGCAGTGTTTGTAATTGTATTATTAGTTTGGTCAATTATTGCGAAAGTACTTGTTGGTGTAATCGGTGGCCGTTGGTACGGGCTGTCAAAGAAAGTATCGTTAAGGGCAGGACTCTCACTTTGCGCTAGAGGAGAGTTTTCCGTTGTAATCGCAAGCATAGCTACAGGACCAATTAAAATTATTGGTGGTATTTATATAATTGTGGCGGCTTTTATCGGTATGGTGTTGTTTGATCAAGCACCTAAAATAGCTAATCGGATATATCCGGCAAAAAAGAAATCCAAAAAAGACCTCAAGCTCCCCTCTTAACGAGAAATGACCTGGCCCATTTGAGAAATGGGTGGCAGGTCATTGTTTATTCGAAATAGTATTTCTCTAATTCTTTAAGGCTGTTTAAGGCTGCATGGTTAAAGGGCTTATCGTCTTTGCTTAATTTAGTCTTTAACGCATCAACTGCCTGCTTTAGTGAATCCTTGTATATTGGTATTTCTTCATCATGTATATGGACGGCAGACTTTGATACGTTCATTTTTTCTTTGTAGCTAAGTGCTTTCCTCTGATGAAAAAAGACATTCTCAGTCTCTCCGTAATTATGTAAATCTCCTTGTAAAGGATGTTTTTTAACAGCTAGAACTTCTACTAAATAGCGCTCACCACGATCTTCAATAATTTTGCCAAAGTATGAACCAGATCGGTAATGGGCTAAAACGGTTTGTTCAATCGTTGCATTATCCATGTGATTACCTCCAGTAATTAAGTTACTTTTAATTGTGCCAGAACAGTTTGATGCTTGGCAAGTTTGGTGCGGGCCTCTGCAGATATTTGTTAGCTTTGTTTATAGGTTGTCTGGTATACTAGATAAGATAAGGAAGTGATAATTATGATGGAATTTCTATATTTTCCAGAAGATAAATCGGAATACCTCCCGTCTGTTATTAGTTTATTAGTATTTATCGCAGGTGCGATTTTAACGATGTATTTAATTAAAAGAGCTGCCAAGAAAGAAGAAAAACAGTTTTCCAATAGGTTTGATGGACAAACAGATTCTCCACAAGGGAATCGATCAAATAGGAATAAAGATAAGTAAACAACGCTTAAGATATCGTAAGCGTTGTTTTTGTGAGGGATACCATTAGCGCATGATGGCAATACTAACAGAGAATATTGTTGTAAAGGAGAATGCATCATGCGATTCTTACGGTTTGTATTTGTGGTTCTTTTGACCGGGGGGTTAACAACAGCTTGCCAAGATCAAGAGAGATCTCCACTGAATATTGCCATGTATAATGCAAATGGTGACTCAATTGGTACTGCGAAGTTAACAGAGCAGCCTGACGGTGTTGAAATAAAATTAAGTGTAGAAGGGTTGGAAACGGGTTTGCACGGTATTCATGTGCACGAGAATCCGACTTGCGAAGGGCCGGATTTTAAATCTGCTGGCAATCATTTAAATCCTGATGGAAAACAGCACGGCTTGATGCATCCAGAAGGTGCACATTTAGGCGATTTACCTAATATTGAAGTTGGTGGAGATGGCCTTGTTGATGCGGAATTAATGTTAAGCGGCGCCACTTTAATGGATGGCAAAAACACATTGTTACCAAACGAAGGAACATCACTCGTCATTCATGCAGCACAAGATGATGGCGTTAGTCAGCCAGCTGGTGATGCAGGAGAAAGAATAGCTTGTGGTGTGATATCAATTGAAGAATCGAACAAAAGCGATCAGCCATCTGATCCAACTGAATCAAATAAAGAGAAACAAGAATAAGCATAGGCATACCCTAGTGGTATACCTATGCTTATCGTTGTTAACGTGCATCAAGAGCATTTAATATTCGATTCAATCCCACTTGGACAGTAGCTTTAGGACAGGCGATATTTAGACGCATAAAGCCGGTGCCTTCCTCTCCAAATGAGATCCCGTCGTTAAGACCGATAAATGCCTTTTCCTGCATAAATGCTTTTAATTCCTCGTGAGATAGTCCCATACTACGGCAATCTAGCCAAATTAAATACGTACCTTCTAGCTCAATAACATCTATTTCATCTCTATTTTCGAATGCTGCATGAACTAATTGTTTATTTTGATCAATCACATGTATTAAATCGTCTAGCCAAGCTTCTCCGTCCGTATAGGCAGCTTCTATGGCTGTCACCGCCATTGTATTGAGCATATGAAAGCCTTGCTTATGAAAATACTCTTCCATTTTTTCCCGTTTTGTTTGATCAGCAATCACTGCATAAGAAACTTGTATCCCAGCAAGATTAAAAGTTTTGGTTGGCGACATACAGGTAATTGTTTGTTCACTTATTTTTTCGGATAAGGACGCAATTGGGATATGTGTGTAAGCTGGCATAATAAGGTCAGCATGAATCTCGTCTGAAAGAATAAGTACATCATAAGCGATACACAAGTTAGCAAGCTTCTGTAGTTCTTCCTTTGTCCAGACGCGGCCGACAGGATTATGTGGATTGCATAAAATAAATGCCTTTACCCCTCGCTTTAGCTTTTCTTCAAAATCATCGAAATCAATTTCATATCGATTATTAACTAGCTTTAATGGGTTTTTAACAAGCTTGCGATCATGTTTTTCAATCACTTGGTAAAAGGGTGGATAAACGGGAGTTTGAATTAAAATACTGTCGCCAACTGCTGTTAATGATTGAACTGCCATATGTAACGTTGTAATCACACCGGGACTATAAATAATCCATGATTTATGAATATCCCACTGATGCCGTTTCATGACCCAATTTTTTACTGTATCGGTAACAGTTGGATCAGTTAAGGTATATCCGAAAATCCCATGTTTGGCGCGTTCGACTAAAGCATCAATTACTGGCTCAGGGATTTTAAAATCCATATCTGCCACCCACATCGGCAATACTTCCTTTGAGCCGAATAGGGTATGGGTTAAGTCCCATTTTGCTGACCTTGTACCTAATCGATCGTGAATTACGTCAAAATCACTCATACTTCGTTCCCCCTTTAATATTTGATACCATTATAGTAAAGAATTGAAACAATTAAAACTATAAGTAATTATCTATCGATAAGTAGATAAGATGCTCCTGCAAATCGTCGCAGGGATCTCTTCAGGCAATAAATGCCCCGCTTGATCGAAGGCTAATAGCTCTGCATGCGGGAGATCCTTAAGGAGTTGGTAGCCGATTGCGATTGGTAGAATGTCATCTTGTTTTCCCCAAAACAGAAAACATTTTGTCGTTATTTTATTTAAATGCTGTCTGTCCAGATCACCCTCGCGATCACGAATCATTTTTGTTAAACAAAGGTAAATCTTGTTATCGAGAAACGGTTTGGCATAAGTAGCAATCATTTTTTTAGTTATTAAATCCTGATTATACATACCTTGGCGCAGAATTTGATAGACACCTTTACGGTGGAATAATTTTTTTAGTAAGGAAGGGAAGAATGGTAACCAACTTAAAAAATACGTGAGTCGATCTGCTTTTACTAAATAGCTAGAAGGCGCAAGTAAATACACCTGCTCTATTCGGTTTGGATATTGATAAGCGCAAGTTAAAGCAACTTGTCCTCCCATCGAGTGTCCAGTTAAGAAGGCTCGTGGTATCGAATGAATATCCATAAAGTGAACAATCATTTTGGCATAATTGCTATAAGAAAAGTGAAAAGATTTGACCCGGTCACTATCGCCGAAGGGTGGAATATCAATAGTTACAATATTAAACGTTTCAATTAATTTTGGAATCATCTTTCGAAAGCTATATTGTGAAGATAAAAACCCATGGATGAAAATCATATACGGTTTTTGTTTATCGGTTGGATGTTGATAAAGTTTGTAGCAAATGTTGCTTCCCTCATACGTCATCCATTGTTTTTGTTCACGAATGTTCACCACAAGGTTTACTACTCCTTCCATATCCTATACGTACGTGTTCAAAAAGATCTTTTTGAACATCCTCTATAATAGATAAAAAAAAGCAAAGCGGCGTTCGCTTTGCTCTCACAGGGGGAATACGAGAAAGTCTTACATACATATCTATATCCATTTTAGAAGCTTTTTAAACGTGAATGAGAAATAATTTATAATAAATGAAACAAAATTGAAGCTAGTTGCGTTACACAGATAAGAACGATTAACAGTTGGTTACTTTGTCAGGAGGTCACATGGTGGATGAAGCAGCATTAGTAAAACTTGTTAAACAAGGAGATGAAGATGCCTTTCGTATACTAATAAGTAAGTACAAACCAGTAGTCGAGCGATTTGCTTATCAGTTTGGTTTGCACCCAGAAGTAGTGGGAGATGTCACACAAGAAGTTTTTATCAAAATACACCGTTCCATTCATTCGTTTTATGGAGGGGTATTTACGACATGGCTCTACCAAATTACTTTAAACGCTACGAGGGATTATTATCGAAAAAATAAGCGTGAACGTGAAAAATGGAAAAAATTAGTTTTACAGCATCCTACAAAAGTGCAAAATCAAGTGATGATGTCTGGTGAAAATGAATTGCTTCACCAATGCATAGGTCAATTGAAGGTGAATTATCGAATCGCAATTATTCTTTATTATTTTCATGACAAATCATATGAGGAAATTGCAAGGATTACCAAAGCAAATCTTTCTACAGTGAAAACGAGAATTCGACGTGCCAAAGAGCAACTAAAGAAGTTATATGAGGAACGAGAGGAGGATCATGCGAATGAATGATAAACAATTTGATGAGAAAATAGGGAAACTGAAGCATCAATACAATCACTTACCAACGTTTCGAACAGATGATGAAATTGCAAAAGGTGTACTTCAGCAAACAAAAAAAACTCGGAACAATTGGACCCAGCGGATTCCATATGCCTCCGCAATCACGGTTGCAGTTATCATTTTTACAGTACTTACGTTTGCTCAAATCCAGCGCAACCAAGTAGATGAAAAGCTTGAACCGCCAACCGATGAAGAACTTCAAAGCTGGGATTTAGAAGAACGATTTGAATTTCGCTTACAACAGTTCCAACAATCGTTAGGAACTAGTAACACGGACAGTTTTTATGAAGTTAAGCAGGCAGAGTTGTTGCTTGATAAATATAAGGATTCTAAGGATGAAGAAGAGTTGGGTACAGCGACATCTAGTATTTACGCGGTATTAACCACGCCAAAGATGAAGCTAGAAAGCATGAATCAGATGTCTACCTCTAATAGTACTATTTCCGATCACTATACATTGAAGGAATTAATTGGTAAGTTAGAAACTTTTCAATATTCTGTTGAGCAGTATTGGCAAGCTGTTGTCGATGAAAATGAGCTATCGGATAACGTAATAGCGGACTATGTTGAACAATACAATGCAGATGGCAATATTGTCGGGCCACCAGATATTCAGCAGGCGTTGGAATTGTTAGACAATCAAGGTTACAGGTTACATGTGGACGTTACAGACGCAGCGTCAGTACAGCTGGATTTTGATTGGATTAAAACTAATCTTAAAGATGAATGGCTAACAGGAGAATTAGTCGGCTATTTAAATATATTATCGTTGACGCGTGATGACGGTTTAAGAAAAGAAAACCACCTTGAAGTTATTTTAGCGATTGAGCGGCAATTCGTTGCATTTAGTGACAATCATATTACGTACCAACGCGAGTTATCACAGGATGCGATGGATTACTTGAATGATTTATTTACAGGCGGCTTGATGCAAGGGGAACGAATGGCAGAGCAAAGGAAACAGGAAATAGAACAATTTATCAATGATCATGAGGAATCGTTATTTTATCCAATGGTGCATAAACTAGTTGAACAATATCAAGCGAACGATTGGTTAAATCCATTTAGTCAGAATCAAGAGCCAGTATCGCTTGATCTCGTAATGAATATACTAGAAGATCGTACTGCCTACGAAGCTGTTTATGTAGAGTCTATGCTTCAATTAGATCAACAGCTACAGGCTTTGTATGAACAATATAGTCAAACACATGATGATCAGCTATTAAAAGGCTTAACGCCTTTTCAAATCATGCAATTTTATATGATTGCTTCGGAAGACAATGATTTTGAGACGTATTACGCACTGCTCATGAAGGAAGCTCCGTATGATTTACCTGAAAAAGAATCGTTACGAGCTGATTATGGTGATTTTGGCCTAGCTGACTACTGGGGCTTAGATGCGCGTACAAATTATGTATTACAAACGAGAAATGATGCAGGCGTTGACCGTGGTGTGGTGTTATGGTTTAAAACCGATAATAATGAGGATGCTGAAGAGCGCATGGCATTTCAAGTGAAACAGCGAAAAGACGGCATTTGGAAGGTGCCATTCATGCCGATACAATAGGGGAAATGATGGGAATTTGAAAAATCTTTGCCCATAACTCTTGTCTTGTGCTAGAATTAGTAATTGTGTATATAGTTAATCAATTTCTTAATGCCAATATATGACCATTTACGATGGCTGTTCTAGGCAATTATGAAATTGGCTCAGTATATGAATAAAATTCAGGAGTTGTTAGTATGGCAGAAAAGTTTGAGACAGGTCAGACTGTCGAAGGAAAAGTAACAGGGATTCAACCTTATGGTGCATTTGTAGCACTTGATAACGAAGTACAAGGGCTTGTTCATATTTCCGAAGTAACCCACGGATTTGTGAAAGACATAAATGAACATTTGACAGTTGGAGATGAAGTAAAAGTTAAGATTTTAGAAATTGATGAGAAAAAGAATAAGTATTCTTTATCGATTCGTGCAACGGAAGAAGCACCAAAGAAAACGAGTAATCCTAGACCAAAGCAAGTTGTACAACAGCAATCAGATAACAATGAAGCTGGTTTCAACACGCTAAAGGATAAGCTTGAAGAATGGATTCAGCAATCTGATGATCGCGGGAATACTTTTAAAAAATAAATAAAATAATGAGGGCTCCTTTAAACAGAGATGTTAAAGGAGCCCTTTTTAACCAGTCCGTACAGCACTAACCTGCGCTCTACGCTTTTGTTTCTTTATCGTTCCATTCTTGGTTCTCTTTTATCTGCTAATTCTTCTGATGGTTTGAACAATAGTGATAAGCAGACAATTCCGCTAATACCTACTAATGTATAGATAATTCTTGCGAAAGCACCGCTTTGTTCACCGCCGCCGAATATTGCGGCAACTAAATCGAACTGAAACAAACCAATAAGACCCCAGTTAACTGCCCCAACAATTATTAGTAACAAGCAAATTCTTTGAATCATGCTCATTCTGCATACCTCCTTAGTTTGAAGTGCATTAGTAGCTTAACTTTAATTTAAGAAAATATACACATAACAAATGTAAAAAGTTGTTCGGTTGTAACAAATTCGTTCAAGTCTTCACTTGATTTACCGCTCTTGTTTCGGTACATTTAAAGAGGTAACTATTAAGTTATGGAGGGTATATATTATGAGCTATATTCGTTTTGAGTATGAAAAGGCTTTACCATTTTTTGCAGAACATGAGATAACGTACTTGAAAGAGCCAGTCAAAGTGGCGCATCAGGCAATACATAATAAGACAGGAGCAGGTAATGATTATCTTGGATGGGTTGATTTACCTGTTGATTATGATAAAGAGGAATTTGCACGAATTAAACAATCTGCTGAAAAGATTAAATCTGATTCCGATGTATTACTCGTTATTGGGATTGGTGGTTCATATCTTGGTGCTCGCGCGGCCATCGAAATGTTAAACCATTCTTTCTATAACATGTTGTCCAAAGATCAACGCGAAAATCCACAGGTTCTCTTTGTTGGTAACAATATTAGTTCTACTTACATGAATGATTTATTCGATGTTTTAAAGGATAAAGACGTATCAATCAACGTTATTTCTAAAAGTGGGACAACGACTGAGCCGGCAATGGCATTCCGTATTTTTAAAAATTTCTTGATCGAAAAATATGGAGAAGCTGAAGCTAAAGGTCGTATTTATGCAACAACAGACAAAGCTAGAGGTGCACTGAAGACGTTAGCAACGGAAGAAGGATATGAAAGTTTTGTGATTCCTGATGATGTTGGTGGACGTTATTCAGTTCTTACAGCTGTTGGTTTATTACCAATTGCAGTGAGCGGTGTTGATATTGATACAATGATGGACGGTGCTGCATTAGCGCGTGAAGAGTTAAGTAATGAAAATCTTGAAGAGAATCCAGCATACCAATATGCTGCAGTTAGAAATGTACTATATAACAAAGGGAAAACAATTGAAATGCTTATTAACTACGAACCTGCACTTCAGTATTTCTCTGAGTGGTGGAAGCAATTGTTCGGCGAAAGTGAAGGGAAAGATTTCAAAGGGATTTATCCTTCATCAGCTAACTTTTCCACAGACCTGCATTCATTAGGTCAATATGTTCAAGAAGGCAGAAGAGATATATTTGAAACAGTACTACATGTGGAAGAACCAAAATCAACCATTACTTTGGAAAAAGAAGAAAATGATTTGGACGGTTTAAATTATTTAGCTGGTAAAACAGTTGATTTTGTTAATGAAAAAGCATATCAAGGTACAATGCTCGCTCATACAGATGGACAAGTACCTAACTTAATTGTTCATTTACCGAAGCTTGATGCTTATACATTCGGTTATATCGTTTACTTCTTTGAAAAAGCATGTGCACTAAGCGGTTATTTGTTAGGTGTAAATCCGTTTGATCAGCCAGGTGTTGAAGCATACAAGAAAAACATGTTTGCACTACTTGGAAAACCTGGATTTGAAAAAGAAAAAGAAGAGCTGGAAAAAAGATTATAAGTTATAAGCGTAACCCTCACATTTGTGGGGGTTTTTTGTATGATCAAGAAGGTTCTTTACGTAATGATTATTGCGTTTTAAACTTCATATTTGAAATAAAATGCGTCGTAGTACTCGTGATTTCCGCTCCAGGCAGTCGCTTTTCGCTTAAACAGGCACGGCTTCAGCTAACTCATAAGCAAATGTTTTCGGTGGGGCGAGTAATCGCAGTCCCAAAATGCGCTTCTGAGTGGATCTTCAGCTCGCGCTTTCCCGCAGGACTTTGAATTATCTTCCCCGAATTACACCGCACGAAGAAAATGCGGTTTTCATTTTTGAGGATCGACTGCCTGGAGCTCCAATCACCTCGCAGGAGCGAAGCGACGAGGAGGCTCACTAGCCCCCCGCGGAAAGCAAAGTGTATTTCCGGAGCGGTGCAAGTACTCTCTCTCGATTATGCCGCATATTAGCTATTTTACGTAATAACGACAAACGTTTAGAAAACAGTCATCAAGAGATTCGATAGGATAAAAAAATACTCCTAGGGAAACGTAACTAAAAAGGAGTTTTACAGCATGATTCCTGTATCGTCACGACTAGAAAATAAAATATTTCCATTGCACGAGTTAGAAAAACAACTTAAACCACTAGGTTATGATATTGGTGGAAACTGGGATTATAATGAAGGTTCACTTGACTATAAAATGGCTGACGATGATGGGTATCAGTTTATTAGAATTCCTTTCATTGCCCAAGATGGTCAATTAGACTCGCCTGGTGCTACTGTAAAACTTGGTACACCATTTATCCTGACACATAAATATCAAGCAGGTGTAGAAGACCATGCCGATAACGGTGTTATCCAAGGTTCAATCAACCAATTTCAAGCCCCAGAAGACCCAGACGCAGAAGTACCTGATAAGTATGTGGAAAAAGGGCAACGTCTCATTGAACAGGTAGAAAATATCTTATTGTAGAGATGTAAGCACGACTAAAATATCATGATCATGGAGATCCAAATTAAACGGAGGGTTGAGCTTAAGCTGACCCTCTCTTATAATCCCGATAAGCAGTTGTTCAGATGCAACATAGAAATCTGAGCATTCTAGAAAAGTTTTTCCATCCATTTCTGCTGGTAATGGAAATTGTTTAAACTGTTGACTCGATAACACCTCCAATAATAATTCGAATGGTCTAACAGGCTCTGTGCGAAAAATTTCATGATAAAATAACGTACTCATAAAATCATTGGAGCGGATTACTGTATCTGCACCTGCACGAGTTGCATTGGTAATCTGTTCGGTAATTAGAATTTCGGTAACGATCTTAATATCTGGATTGTTTCCTCTTATTGCCACTGTTGTTAAAATACTAGATTGATCGGCTTGTAATTCCTCTTTTGATGGGTCAGCCGTGATAATTGCATATTTTGCTTTACCGACATTTGCTTTTTTTAAAATTTGATCATCAGCTGCACTTCCTCGGACAAAATGGATGTTGTGCTTACGATACGGCAGATTGGTTAATGTATGATCGATTAGTACAAATTGTTGCTTTACATTGTGATCTTCAACCATATGCAGCAATTGTTTTGTCCGTTCATTCCAGCCGATTAACATGATGTGGTTTTCCCCTTTGTAAGTGACTGCACCTTCGGACAGGTCATGCTCGTGTTTGATTGTACTTGCTGATACGGTAGCCATATAAAAGGTAACTAAACCTCCTCCGGTTAAGATTAGTAAAATCGCTATAATTTTTCCCAAAACACTTAATGGTACATAATCACCATATCCAACAGTGGAACCTGTCACAAAAGCCCACCAAATCCCATCAAAAATACTTGGGAAATGTGCAGGTTCAAATAGATGAATTAACACACCGAATAAGAACATGAATACACAAACAGTGATCAGTAGCCTTACGAAAAGGGGGGTTCTAAAATATATTTGTTGTAGCATATGTAGTTTCATCGTGTCACCCAGTTAACTTTTTCTTATCAGTATCGTCAAGTGAAATAGAATTTATAATGGCAGATGTAAATCTTTATTTGTATTTGTTCCAACTCGAGTCAAGTTCAAACTTATTCTAACTAAGTTATTTTCCTCGTAGGGGATGTGAATAGCTAAAATTCAGTGTGATGAAAATTGACTAACTTGAGTGGTCAAAATACAAGATTATTTATGTTTTTGATAAAATAAATAGGATACAGAAGGAGGAGTTTGAATGGAACAAACTAGTCAAGTATTTTTAATGGAATTATTACATACCCCATCACCATCAAGTATGGAAATGGAGATTCAAAAAAAGTGGATCAATTATGTGAAGCCTTTTGCCGAAGAAATCATTACCGACCATGCGGGAAACGCGATCGGTGTTATTAACAAGCATGCGGATTTTAAAGTATTGCTTGCGGGGCATTGTGATGAAATTGGGTTAGTAATTAACCGAATTGATGAACAAGGTTATTTGTACTTTGATAAAATGGGTGGCATTAACCCAAAAGCAGCGATAGGAATGAAGGTTGAAATTTTAGGATTTGCTAAAACAATTACAGGTGTTATTGGCGTTAATGCGCAGCATCATGGAGGAATTAAAGGGGATTTTGAACTAGAAGACTTATTTATTGATTGTGGCGCAACATCAAAAGAAGAGATGGAAAAAATCGTGCAAATTGGAGATTTAGCTGTCTATAAACGTGAATCAGAAATACTAATGAATCGCTTTATAACTGGACGTGGATTAGATAACCGCACAGGAGCTTTCATAGTTGCTGAAGTGCTACGTCGTCTGTCAGAGAAGAACATCAATGTCGGGGTCTACGCTGCTAGCACGGTAAATGAAGAAACGAATATGGGTGGTGCCTATTTTGCTGCAGCAGGTATTGAACCAACGATGGCACTCGCTTGTGATGTAACATTTGCTACCGATTATCCAGGTGTTAACAAAAATAAATATGGAGATGTTCGACTAGAGAAGGGTCCTGTTTTAGCGAAAGGTGCACCAATAAATCGAAATATGAATAAATTGCTTGAACAAGCAGCTCGGTCTTTAAATATGAATGTGCAGTATGAGTTAACATCAAGAAGCACGGGTACAGATGCCGATCAAATGCGTCTAACTGGTAAAGGTGTTCCTGTAAGTTTAGTATCGTTACCACTTCGCTACATGCATTCACCTGTGGAAACAGTAAGTATTAAAGATATCGAGGATGAAATCGAGTTACTTGTAAAGATGATCGCTGATTTATCAGGAAAAGAAAGCTTAAACCCACTAGATTGTTAAAAAAATCACAAATTTGTAAAAGCAAACTGGTTCACAAAATTCTAAATCCGTTGTATACTAAGTATGTAATTTAAATATCGATTCTATCTTCGGGGCAGGGTGAAATTCCCGACCGACGGTGAGGAGTGGTTACCACTCTAAGTCCGTGACCCGCTAATTTTAGCGGTGGACCTGGTGCAAATCCGGGACCGACAGTTACAGTCTGGATGGGAGAAGATAAGGAGCAGCATGGTATTGTTTATTTGAATACCTCTATTTCCTGATACATACAACCCTAAGCCCCCATAGGTCTTAGGGTTTTTTTGTGTGCAGGGCGCTCTTTCCTTCATCAGAAAGATTAGAATCGATATAAGATGGAGGAGGAATGATGATGCAATCATCAAAATTATTAAAACTTATTATTCTAGCTTTAATGGGGACGATTTCAACGGTGCTAATGCTTTTGGATTTCCCACTACCACTTTTACCTGCGTTTTTAAAAGTGGATTTTAGTGACATACCAGCGCTCATTGCTGCACTGTTATTTACACCTGTAGCAGGCATTGCTGTCGAAGGTATTAAAAATTTACTACACCTTATTTTTACAGGGTTTGTAGATCCGGTTGGCGCTTTTGCTAACTTTTTCGCAGGAATGCTATTTGTTGTACCGGTTGCTCTTTTTTATCACCGCATGAAAGGTGTAAAAAGTCTTGTGTCAGGTTTGATTACAGGAACGATCGCACTAACATTGGGAATGGGTGTTTTTAATTACTTTATTTTGCTACCAATTTACAGTGCTTATGCAGGCTTCGAACAATTAGCGCTTCCGGCTGCTAGATGGTCAATGATTTTAATTGGTATTACACCATTTAATATTTTAAAAGGGATTATCGTAAGTATGTTATTTATCCCATTATTTGTGAAGTTAAGACCATGGCTAGAAAAGAAACGAATGTCTTTATCTAAAGCATAAATAAAAGGATGATCCAATCTGCCGCTGACTATTGCGGTAGAAGGGTCATCCTTTTTTTGATTATTTCGGCAGGCTGTGGACTACGTTTGGAAAGGTATGAAGAAGCAATAAAGTCCACCAGTTTTGAGGCTGAGGATAATCCGAGAATGATTATTTCGCGGCCACCACCGCTCTTATCTGTGACAACTGGGAGAAAAATTGAATTGGACGGCCACTATTGCACTTATTCGAATGAAATTGTTGTGCTTTTTTCCTAATTCGCGCAAATAAGTGCTCTCCTGTCCGCTTAATCAGTAAAAACTGGATTTTAAGGTGAAATAAGTGCTTCTGTGGCCGACTAGCTTCTGGCTGTTGCTCGACATTTCAGTAGGTCTTTTATTCACACTTCGCTTGCCTATTTCCGTGCCACGACTCCAAGTGTACACCTTGATATGCAAATAAGTGCGTCGTTCTCATCAACAATCCGTACTTCCCAAACCATTGTTGTTTTGCCTTTATGAATGGGAGTTGCTTTGCCGATCACCCAGCCGTCTTTTTTACTTTTAATATGATTAGCGTTAATTTCTATACCGAAAATATTATAGCGTTCTAAATCAACATTTAGTGCTGCTCCAATACTGGCAGCGGACTCTGCCAAGGCTACACTTGCTCCTCCGTGCAGGAAGCCAAAAGGCTGGTGCGTGTTTTGGTTAACTGGCATTTTTATCGCAACGATATCCTTCTCCATCTGCACGGTTTCCATCCCTAACGATTCCATTAACGTATTTGAAAAATCCATCTTATCCATCCTTCCTAAATTAGCCAATCCACATATCGTTTAATTAACCTGTTTCCAATCTGTGTAAGTGATTACGAAATTGAATCATGTAAAAAAGACAAGCTGATATAAGCTTGTCTTTTATAATGATACATCGATCAAGACTTGTAACAATAACGATAATCCTAATAATAACCCGTAGAACGTATTGGTTTGTGCTGCTGCGATCATCGCTGGCACCATCTCAATACTTTTAGATTTCCCTTTGAACCCTTGATAGGCGGTATGCGCTTTTTTAACTGCTAATAAAGTTATTAACGACCATACTGGGAGCATTCCCAGTAGGATATAAAGAAACGTAATCGCGAAACTAATAATAAAACAGCTCCACAGTAGGGTTACTGCGCGGTCATGACCGACCAATATTGCAATCGTTTTTCTGCCGTTTTGTTTATCTCCCTGCAGGTCGCGAATATTATTAGCAAGCATAATCATGCCAATAAAAATGCCGACTGGGATGGAAACTAATACTGTCTGAGTTGTGATTGCTCCTGTTTGAATAAAATAACTAATAAGAATAATGACTGGACCCATAAAAAATCCTGAAACTAATTCACCAAGAGGCGTATAGGCAATCGGATACGGTCCTCCAGTATAAAAATATCCGCATAACATACAAAACGACCCAATTAATGCAATCCACCAATTTGATTGTATACAAATGTATACACCAAGTAATATGCTCGTACCAAAAAAGCTTAATGCTAAACGTAATACCGTCTTAGGTGCTACACCATCACGTACAATTGTTCCACCTATTCCAACCGAGTTTTCATTATCTAATCCACGCTTGAAATCATAATATTCGTTAAACATATTTGTTGCTGATTGAATTAGCATAGAAGCAAGCAGCATAGCTAAAAATAAAAGCAGGTGAAAGGATTGATCAAGTACTGCTAGCATTGTTCCAATAAAAACAGGAACAAAAGAAGCAGTTAATGTATGTGGTCTTAATAATCGACACCAGATATGAAATCCGGGTTTTTCATTTAAGGCGCTCTTCAGCGTGTTTTTTTCCAGCGTTTGCATGACGTTCTCTCCTTGTGTGTTGACGCCTAGTATCATTATAAGTTTAGGGAATCCTTTAACTACTGTCAATTGGATGATAATAGATTTTTACAGGAAATCATGACAAATGTTGAGAATCCTCTTAAAAGAGAATAAAATAATAAGATAGACCGTGTAAAGCACTTTTTCTTTTCATCTTTTTAAGAGTCTTCATTTAAATAATTGGTCATTTTATACTATAATGAATTAGGCTTTTTTTATTGGGTTACCAATAGCTTTTTGTTTTTTAATCGTTTCTCCCAATTATATTGGAGGTTTTTTTATGATTCAAACTGAAGTCATGCCGCTGAATCGAGCATTACATGATTCGATTATAATTGCTGATCAGAGGCAGACACCACAATTACTTAGTATAACAGAAATTATTGATACTATAGATCCATTTGTGTTTTTTGAACAGGCAAAGTTAATGGAAGGAAATCGCTTTTTTTGGACAAGTTCATCTGACGATTTTTATTTAGTTGGTGCTGGTGATGCCAAACAAATGACTGTTGAGAAATCAAATCGATTTTCGCTAATCGAACAGCAGTGGCAAGAAATTATTGCTGATACGATTATATATAATCCATTTGAAGTGCCTGGTACTGGACCAATTGCTTTTGGGGGATTCTCATTTGATCCTTCCAAACAACAGACGCATCTTTGGAGTAAATTTAAAGCAAGTCAATTTCGCGTACCAAGCTATTTATTAACGATTCACGAGGGGCAATGTTATCTTACCGTTAATGTGATTGTTCGAGCCGAAGACCATCCGAAGCAACTGCAATATGAAATAGAAAAAGATAAGCAGTTATTATTATGCAAGGATACCACGGTAAAAATGCCCGATAGTCCCAGTGTTAGTTCGAAAAAGGAAATTGCTCCACTGCAATGGAAAGAGTTAGTAAAAGAAGCAACTAAATTTATTCATGAAGGTAATGCAGATAAGATTGTGCTTGCACGTGAAATGCAAGTCACGTTTGCGGATGCTGCCAACCTAACACCGATATTGTATCAATTAACACGCTTGCAATCGAACAGTTTTATTTTTGCGTATGAAAATGGGACGGATTGTTTTTTGGGGGCATCTCCAGAGAGGTTAGTGCGAGTGCAAGATAAGCAACTCTTATCCACGTGCTTAGCAGGGACAGCCCCAAGAGGTGAAACACAAAACGAGGACCACTTAATCGGTCTTGATTTATTAAATGATGAAAAAAATCGCGCGGAGCACCAGTTTGTTGTAGAAATGATACAGAAGGCAGTGGAAGAGTGCTGTGTCGATGTTGATGTTCCTGAAAAACCGGTATTATATCCTTTGAAAAACTTACAGCACTTATACACGCCGGTAAAAGGACATATAAAAGCAAACTATTCGATCATTGACGTTGTGTCAAGGCTCCATCCAACACCTGCATTAGGTGGGCTTCCCAGAGATAAATCATTAGCGTTTATTCGGGAGAAGGAGCTAATGGATCGTGGTTGGTACGGGGCGCCTATTGGCTGGATGGGTACACAACAAAATGGTGAATTTGCTGTGGCGATACGTTCTGCTTTAATAAAAGGAAAACAGGCTTCTTTATTTTCAGGATGTGGTGTAGTGAAAGATTCTGATCCAGAGGCTGAATATCAAGAGACGAATATCAAATTTGCACCAATGCTGTCAGTTTTGGGGGACTAAGTATGGAACATACAGAAATACTAACCAGATATATCGGCAATTTTGTTGATGAACTAAATAAAAGTGGATTAACGGATGTAGTCATTTCTCCTGGGTCACGTTCAACCCCAATAGCAATGATGTTTGCCGAGCATCCTGAGATTAATCATTGGGTTAACATGGATGAACGGTCTGCCGCTTTTTTTGCATTAGGAATTGCGAAACAGCAAAATAAAGCTGTTGCTCTTGTTTGTACGTCAGGAACAGCTGCCGCTAATTATTATCCGGCGATCGTCGAAGCATACTATAGTCGTGTACCATTACTTATCTTAACGGCCGATCGACCACATGAGCTTCGTGATGTTGGTGCTCCGCAAGCAATTGAACAAATCGAGATGTATGGTAAATACGTTAAATGGTTTCATGAAATGGCATTACCTGAAGCAAGTCCTAACATGTTAAGTTATGTGAGAGCGAGAGCATCTCGTGCTGTTTATACAGCAAACCAAGGGAATGCAGGATCTGTCCACCTTAACTTTCCGTTTCGTGAACCGTTACTGCCAGATTTCTCTATTCGTGATCTTTGGGGAGAAACTACGGCTAGCTCCTATCTTGGCTATGTGGAAGGACAACGACAAGTAACACCTCATCAACTAGATGATATGATTAGTGAATTGGCCACCTATCAGAGAGGCTTAATCGTTTGTGGGCCACAATTTGACGAAGCATTAGCTGAAGTAGTAGTGAGGCTAGCGAATCAGTGGCAAATACCGATTTTAGCTGATCCATTATCACAACTACGAACAGGCGGGCATGAGAAGGCGCAGATTATTGAAAGTTATGATACGATTTTAAAAAATAACAAAATTAGAGATCAAATAGAGCCAGAATTTATTATCCGATTTGGTGCGATGCCAATCTCTAAATCTTATTTGATGTATGTTAAACAGTATCCAAATATGAACCATATCGTTGTTGAATCCCATGAAGGACACCGGGAACCAACTGGGACTAAGACAAGTTATATCTATGCTGACCCAGCTGGATTTTGCATGGATTTAGCCGATCAAGGAGCATCTTTATCCTTTGATCAGCAGTGGCTCCAAACGTGGCAGCAAATGAATCAGACAACCAAACAAATTTTGCAACGAGATCATATGATCGATAAAATCACAGAAGGGCATGCCGTAACATACCTGACGGAGGAAGTACCAGATGGTAGTACGCTCTACATAGGTAACAGCATGCCGATTAGGGATATCGATACGTTTCTTCTTGCGGATGAAAAGCCGCTCAAGCTACTTGGTAATCGTGGAGCAAATGGGATTGATGGTTTAACTTCTAGTGCTTTAGGGGCGGCCGTACATGGAAATAATGTTACATTATTAATTGGAGACTTGTCTTTCTTTCATGATTTTAACGGGATGCTGGTTGCTAAACAATACAATATTTCGTTGACAATCGTGCTGATTAATAATAATGGTGGAGGAATTTTTTCCTTCTTACCACAAGCACAGCATCCGAAACATTTTGAAGTTTTATTTGGAACACCGATGAACATCGATATAGAAAATGTGGTATCGATGTATGGTGGTACATATGAACAACCAACCAATAAGCAAGAGTTTCAACAGGCACTGCGTCAGAGCTATCAGCAAACTGGATTGTCAGTTATTGAGGTGAAAACCGATCGTGCTGAGAACGTCGAGTGGCATAAACAAAAGTGGCAGGAAGCGGAGACGGCTCTTATGGAGCTGTTAAAAGGGTGAGCGGCCGTGTACTATCAATTGAACAATAATCGATATTGGGTCGAGCAATATGGCACTGGTATGCCTGTATTGTTGTTTCATGGCTTTACCGGAAGTACGGAAACATGGCAGTCTTATGTAAAGCGTTGGAAGCATTACCGGTTAATTGTGATCGATTTACCTGGTCACGGTCAAACACATACAGAAGTGCCTGTTTCGACCGAATCTTTTTGTGAAGATGTATCCGAGCTTTTAACACAGCTCGAAATCAAGCGGTGTCATATTGTTGGTTACTCGATGGGCGGTCGCATGGCCTTGTCGTTTGCGATGCTTTATCCAAGACAGGTTGTTTTACTTGTGTTGGAAAGTGCGTCACCGGGATTAGCAAATGTAGATGAACAAATTGCTAGGCAAGCTAAAGATGAAACACTTGCTACGATGTTAGAAGAACAAGGAATTACCACATTTGTTGATAAGTGGGAGAATATTCCTTTGTTTGACAGCCAAAAACAATTGCCGGAAACTATTAAACAGCGAATAAGAGAAGAACGCTTACAGCAAAGTCCAAGTGGGCTTGCCGCCTCGTTGAGAGGAATGGGAACAGGAAGTCAGCCTGCGTGGTGGAATAAGCTTTCCGAATGTTCTGTTCCAGTGCTCTTAGTTGTAGGTGCGTATGATCACAAATTTGTCGCAATTGCTAACAAGATGAAAAAACAACTACCCTTTGCAGCATTACATGTGATCTCAAAAGCGGGTCATGCAATTCATGTGGAACAAATGGAATTATTTGATACAATAGTAACAGAATTTCTAAATAGATTTGCAAAAGATGGAGGATTTTATTATGACAATTGAATGGGTTTCAGAACGTAAGTACGAAGATGTTTTATACGAGACATACCAAGGTATTGCTAAAATTACTATTAATCGACCAGAAGTACGAAATGCTTTTCGTCCAAAAACAGTTAACGAATTAATAGATACTTTTGCTTATGCAAGAGATGATGCAAATGTTGGCGTGATTGTACTTGCTGGTGCAGGAGATCAAGCATTTTGTTCTGGTGGTGACCAAAAGGTACGCGGTCACGGTGGATATGTAGGGGATGACCAAATCCCGCGCTTAAACGTATTAGATTTGCAAAGACTAATTCGTGTGATTCCAAAGCCTGTCGTTGCGATGGTATCTGGTTACGCTATTGGCGGTGGTCATGTGTTACATGTGGTATGTGATTTAACGATTGCAGCTGATAATGCTATTTTTGGACAAACAGGGCCAAAAGTGGGAAGCTTTGACGCTGGCTATGGTGCTGGATACTTAGCTCGAATCGTTGGACATAAAAAGGCGAAAGAAATTTGGTTCTTATGCCGTCAATATAATGCGCAAGAAGCGTTGGACATGGGACTCGTTAATACGGTTGTTCCACTAGATCAATTAGAAGCAGAAACGGTACAATGGTGCTTAGAAATGTTAGACAAATCACCTACTGCCCTTCGTTTCCTAAAAGCATCCTTTAATGCTGATACGGATGGCTTAGCTGGTTTGCAACAATTAGCAGGAGATGCGACACTGCTGTATTACACAACGGATGAAGCGAAAGAAGGTCGTGATGCGTTTAAAGAGAAGCGTGATCCGGACTTCAAACAGTTTCCTCGTTTCCCTTAAAAGAGGTTGCTTAAAAAGTAAAGTAATTAAAAAAATAATGCGAAACAAGCTAGCTTCATACTTGTTTCGCATTTTCATTATTGTAGTTATTCGTCTTCTACCATATCAAATTCTGTTCTGCTTCCAGTCGATTCGCTCGTATCGACCGCTGCATTCGGATTTTCGGCTGTTGAACCGCTCTTATGCATTCTTATTTGTCTTAAGATTAGGGTTAACACAATGACTCCTAGTCCAACAAAAACGCCTAAATTATAATCAAAATAGAGGGAAGCAAGTAGCAGGACATATGCGGGTATAACAAGGATCCCTTGTGTTTGTTTCATTGCCAACTCTCCTTTATTGCCTTCGTAGACTTCCTGTTAGCACTCGTTTTCTAAACCTCGTCTTATGCATATGTGTTAAGGAAGCAATTAATGATTATTATCGATATTAGATTAGGCAAACAATGGCGCTTGTGTTTAAATAAAGCTAGATTAAGTTGAGAAAGGAAATACATATGTCTGAAGTTATTCCACATTGGTTAAATAAACAAGCCGAGCTTTCCCCAAATAAAATAGCGATCGAATTGCCTAATGGAACCACCTTGAATTTTCAACAATTAAAACAAGCGAGCCAGAGCTATGCTGGTAAATTAATTACCTATGGTGTGAAACGAGGAGATCATGTTGGAATCTATGCGCAAAATTCCCTTGCTATGGTAGTTGCTATCCATGCTTTATCGTATGTAGGTGCGGTTGTTGTATTACTGAATACAAGATTGAGCGCTGCTGAAATTGCGTATCAATTAAAGGATGCTAATGTGACAGTGGTGCTCACCCAGCCTAGTCTAATGAATGCAGCAGAGCAATCCGTTGCCATAACGACTCGTAACATTGTTGTATGCGACTTTGAAAAGATAGGTGCTTTATCCGAAACTAACGGGCGATTGCAGGACGAATTAGCGCTCGATGACCTATTTACTATTATTTATACGTCAGGGACGACAGGGGCTCCTAAGGGGGTTACACACACGTATGGAAACCACTTCTGGAGTGCTATTGCTTCGGCGCTAAATCTCGGTCTGAGTGATCGAGACAAATGGCTTTTAGTACTGCCGTTATTTCATGTGGGTGGTCTATCAATTGTAATGAAAAGTGTCGTTTACGGGATGACTGCTTATATCATGGGAAAATTTGATGAAAAGACGGTACATCACGCAATCATGAATCAAGGTGTTACGATGTTATCGGTCGTTTCTGTGATGTTAGTCGAGCTACTCGATGAATTAGGGGATGACAACTATCCAGAAAGCTTCCGGTGTATGCTACTTGGTGGTGGACCTGCTCCTAAACCGCTGTTAGAAACAGCTAAGGTCTCTCGTGTTCCTGTGTTTCAAACGTATGGAATGACAGAAACAAGCTCCCAAATTGTGACCCTTAGCCCGAGTTATGCACTGGACAAGCTTGGTTCAGCGGGAAAAGCGTTATTACCTGCTCAAATAAAAATCGTTGGTTCAGATAACAAGCCTGCTGCTGCCAATGAGGTTGGAGAAATAATAGTGAAAGGTCCGATGGTTACAAACGGCTATTATGAAAACGCGCAGGCAAACGAGCGAGCTTTGCATGAGGGATGGCTCTCTACTGGTGATTTAGGTTATGTGGATGAGGAAGGTTTTCTTTATATAATGGATCGCCGAAAGGACTTAATTATTTCTGGTGGCGAAAATATTTACCCGGCAGAAATAGAAAGTGTACTAGTCGGGTTGAAAGGAATTAAAGAAGCTGGTGTAGTCGGTAAAGTCGATAAGCGTTGGGGGCAAGTACCTGTTGCTTTTATCGTTAAAAAAGAGGGACATGTAGATCGAGAGTCAATTATTGATTATTGTGCGAATTATTTAGCAAAATATAAAGTGCCGAAGCAGATTTATTTTGTTGACGAATTGCCACGCAATGCAGCTAAAAAGTTGCAACGCTATCAATTGGTGGAATGGTTGAAAGACTCTGAACAAGATTAACTGATTGGCGATGGCGGTCACGCTTTGTGTCCGCCAATTTTTTTACTTCTTTCTAATGTTACTCCAGCATCGGTAAAGCTAGTTGCTCTTAATAGCGAGGCAGATCCATACTTATCTCTAATTTGATCCATCACATAACCAATGTCTTTTCTTTTGGCTTTATCTTCAAATAAATCAAGCTGTGTTGCTCCGTCGTCATATAAATGATCTAATGTTACAAACACACGACGAACCTTACTTTGCCCATCATAAAATTCGTGAAATAACTGATTACATACCCGGTAAATATCGAGGGTTACGTTTGTTGGGATACCAACCGATCGTGATCGACTAAAGCCACCACCCGTTTCTTGCGAGTAGCCAATTCCTAAATGGATCGTCCGTCCGGCTTTGCCTGCGGTACGAGCACGGCGGCAAACCTCTTCCGCAAGGTCCAAAATACAAGCAAAAACCTCTTCGCCGTTATAATCGCGTAGCAACGTAATTCCGTGTCCAAAGCCTTTTTGGTCTTGCTTTTGAAAATCACCAATTACTGGGCTAAGGTCAACGCCCCATGCATGCCAGTATAATTGTTCACCCATGACGCCAAATCGTTTTTTTAGCCGGTCCAAGGAGTAGTTAGCCAGTTGCCCTAATGTAACAATCCCAATCCGATTTAAATTGCGCATCATGCGTTTGCCGATGCCCCATATTTCTTCAATCGGAGTCGGCCACAATTTTGCTTCGACATCCTCGTATGTACACTCTGAGATCCCTTCTTGCTTTGCATATAAATCCATCACAACCTTAGCCAAAAACTTGTTGTCGCCAATCCCAATCGAACAAGTTAAGCCCATCGTTTCGTACAGCTCGTCTTTTATTAACTGAGCGACATTTCTTCTACTTCCATATCTTTTTTCCAATCCATTGACGGTGACCCACAGCTCATCGACGGAGTAGGGGTGAATCGCTTCTTTTGGCACATATTGGTTAATCAACCTGGTAATTTCAACCGATACCTTTAAATAATCGCCCATCTTCGCTTCTACAACGTGAATGTCGGGATCGTCTGGCAAATCAAAGAAGCGGCTAACATTTTTTACGCCATGCTTCTTCTTAAGTGTGGGTGAGGCGGCGAGAATAATACTGCCGGATCGATTTTTGTCCCCGACGACAGCGAGCAGGGTAGTCATAGGGTCTAATCCTCTTTTCACACATTCGACGCTAGCATAAAAGGAGCGCATATCAATACAAAGCACATCATTACGTGGATAAAGGTTATAGTTAACCAAAATCATCACCCTCACTTAGAACATATGTTCGTTACCGATAGTATAACCCGATTGGCTTAATAAAAAAAGTGTTAAATAGTGACAATTGATAAAATTAATGAGAAAGATTCTCATATATTCATTGACGAAATGGAACAAACCACATACACTATTAATAGCGTTAATTATGAAAAGTAATTATTAGAATGATTATAAATTAGAAAATAGATAGTTAAAAAGCAGGCTGCTCGTAAAGGGAGAGATTGCAAATGGATACATTAACAGCTAGAGAATTAACCCTCGGCTACGGTGAGGAAATTATCATAGATGAATTAGACATAACAATACCTAAGGGTGAAATAACGGTCCTAATCGGGGGAAATGGTTGTGGAAAATCAACATTACTTCGTTCAATGGCGCGCCTTTTAAAGCCTATGGATGGAGACATCATCCTGCATGGAGAAGAGATTGCCAAAATGCCGACGAAGGAAGTCGCGAGAAAACTAGCAATTCTTCCGCAAAGTCCAGTTAGTCCTGAGGGATTAACAGTTGCAGACCTTGTAAAGCAAGGCAGACATCCGTATAAACGTTTGTTCAAACAATGGTCGCAAGAAGATGAATTGGCGGTTAATGATGCGCTTCAAGCAACCAACATGCTTCAACTAAAGGATCGTGCGGTGGACTCTTTATCTGGCGGTCAACGCCAACGAGCATGGATTGCAATGACATTGGCACAAAAAACAGACACAATTCTCCTTGACGAGCCGACTACGTATTTAGATATGACACACCAGATAGAAATTCTGGATTTGTTATTTGAACTAAATGAACGAGATGGACGTACAATTGTGATGGTGCTGCATGATTTAAATTTGGCATGTAGATACGCCCATCATATTGTCGCTATTAAGGATAAAAAAGTATACGCTCAAGGTCGACCAGAAGAAATAATTAGCTGTAACATGGTTCATGATGTATTCCAAATGAAATGTGATGTTACTTATGATCCAATGTTTGGTACACCAATGTGTATCCCACATGGCAGAGGACGTTGTTTAATAAAACGTGCAGTTGCTGAATCACAAGCTCAAGCCCAAGCAAGTTTACAATAACATAGTCTATTAAAACCTCATCTTTTTATGAAGATGGGGTTTTTTCTAATGTATTAAATAGAAAGTTGGTCATTGTCATCAATATCATATTGTTCGAATTTAAGTTTGTTTTCTATGTTTACCTGCAAATGTTTACTTAATATACTGTGCAATTCCTCCTTTTTACACGTGTGAATTACTTCTAACAAATCTTTTTCATCCATTTGCTCTAATACAGACTGAATAAAGTGCTCTAACGATTCTTCGTCATTGTTATCAAAATGTCGCAAATATAATTGCAGTAGATCTTCTTCAAATCTCATCCTGTCATTCCCTTCGAAAAGTAATGTCTATGTTAGTCAATTTCATAATATTGATTTTTAGCTATCTTCACCCATGTATAGTCGGATTAAACCGTCTCTGAACTATATATGGATGAAGATAGCACTCACTATAAGGTAAATATGAAATTGACTCATGTAACATACCTTATGCAAAAATATTGAAAAATTGTTCATAAATATTATCTAGTTGAGGAAAATTAACGGGTAGGAGGGTGAATGATGGAAAAAAACACGTATTTTATTGATATTGGTTCCCAAGAAATTTCACAAGTTCAAGTAGGAGATAACAACGATTTCACGATAAATGCAACACATGAAGAAGTGCACCAGTTACGAGAGTTGTTTAAAAATATGTACAATGCGGATATACAATCGTTTTTCAGAGCGCACGTTCCAGCGATGCCATATCACAACGATAAATCGAATGATCGATATGACGAAGGAATAAAAAAGGCATTTGAAATGATACACAAGCTTGGTGATGAAAAAACAAGAGACCATATAGAAAGCATGGGAGTGTTGGGCGCAGAGTAATCTGCGTCCGATTCTTTTGTAACCATATGTTTACCTAAACAGTGAAAACAGGTATAGAACAGTATAAATATAATTGGACATTCATGAACGATATCGTTCAAATGAATTCCCAAAAAGGTAATGCTTATGAGATGATGTAATTAGAAGTTGATATTTAATCACCAAAGGAAATTATCGAATATAATACTATTATTAATGAAGAAGGTAGATGAAGTAATTATGGTAATATTTAAGGATTATTACAACAATGAAGTCGAATTGTCATTCGACGATCATCCTTTTTCATCAGGTCCAAAACATGTCTGGGTAATCTGCAGGTTCAACAATCAGTGGCTGTTAACGAAGCATAAAGATAGGGGCATAGAATTTCCTGGAGGAAAAGTAGAGGATGGGGAAACAGCGGAGGATGCTGCCATACGGGAAGTACACGAAGAGACGGGTGGATCAGTGGGAGAGTTAATTTATATTGGTCAATATTATGTGCGCGGAAAAAGTGATCATGTGATTAAGAATGTTTATTTTGCAACGATAGACATGGTAATTGAACAGGAAACTTACTATGAAACAGACGGACCGATATATTTAGCTGACCTTCCAGATCGAATTGCCTTGGATCCAGATTTCAGTTTTATGATGAAAGATGGTGTTCTGCCTAATAGTTTAGAACGGATCGATCAATTAAAAGTGTTTTAGAGACAACGTAAATAAAAGTTATTTTCAAATCATGTCAAAATCGCAGTTTGAATCATTGACAATATATACTAGTTTCGTTACGATAAAGTGCGAACGGACTCGATTTATCCTGAGCTGGTGAAGGGACAGGCCCAATGAAGCCCGGCAACCACCTAGAGATTAGGAAAAGGTGCTAACCTGTAGCAAGGACATGTTCCTTGAACGATAAGTAGAGTGGATAGGGGAAACCCTTTTATACCCGTGGCCAATACAAGCCAATTGTGGGTTACCCTCATATTTTAACATCATTAGTTAATACTTATATATAACTGCTTTTTCTGAACTTGAAAAGAGCTAATGTATATAATTCAAAGCAAATGACAGGGAAAAAGAGAAGTTCCGTATTACTTGTTTACATGAAGGAGGATTATGCAGAATGGCTGCAAATCGTCGATTATTTACCTCAGAGTCTGTCACAGAAGGACACCCGGATAAAATATGTGATCAAATCTCTGACAGCATTCTTGATGAAATTTTAAAAAGTGATCCAAATGCAAGGGTTGCATGTGAGACAACGGTAACAACTGGCTTGGTACTAGTTTCTGGAGAAATCACAACTAGTACATATGTTGATATCCCAAGTATCGTACGTAAGACAATAAAAGGGATTGGGTACACACGTGCAAAGTATGGTTTCGATGCGGAGACATGTGCTGTGCTAACTGCAATTGATGAGCAATCACCTGATATTGCAGGTGGGGTAAACCAGGCGTTAGAGGCGCGCGAAGGTACGATGACGGAAAGTGAGATTGAATCTATTGGTGCTGGTGACCAAGGTTTAATGTTTGGCTATGCCAATAAAGAGACACCAGAATTAATGCCGTTACCTATTTCATTAGCACATAAGCTTGCTAAGCGCTTATCTGATGTTCGTAAAGATGAAACACTAGATTACTTACGCCCGGACGGTAAAACACAAGTAACCGTTGAATATGATGAAAATGACAAGCCGATTCGTATTGATACGATTGTCATTTCCACACAGCACCACCCAGAAGTTGAATTAAGCCAAATTCAACAGGATATTAAAGAAGCGGTTATTAATCCAATCGTTCCTAAAGAATTGCTTGATGAGAAGACAAAATACTTCATCAACCCAACAGGAAGATTCGTAATTGGTGGACCTCAAGGGGATGCAGGATTAACAGGACGTAAAATTATTGTAGATACGTACGGTGGTTATGCGCGCCATGGTGGCGGTGCATTTAGTGGGAAAGACGCTACAAAAGTTGACCGCTCAGCTGCATATGCTGCGCGTTATGTAGCGAAAAACATCGTCGCAGCTGATTTAGCTGATTCTTGTGAAGTGCAATTAGCATACGCGATCGGTGTAGCCGAGCCGGTTTCCATTTCAATTAATACATTTGGAACAGGCAAAGCAAATGAAGAAAGCTTAGTTGCAGCAGTACGTGCCGTATTTGATTTACGACCAGCCGGCATTATTAAGATGCTTGATTTAAGAAAACCCGTATACAAAGATACAGCTGCATACGGACACTTTGGTCGTACAGATATCGAATTTACTTGGGAAAAAACAGATAAAATCGATAGCTTAAAGAAATTTGTCGTTGCTAATTAATTATATTTTATAGTGAAGGAGCCTGGCTGTGTGCCAGGCTCCTTTCGTTTGTGTGGGTGGTTGGTTAGTGGTGTTGGTGAGTTTTGCTTCGAATTAGCTTATGAACGAGGGTGTCTGTGCTTCGATCGAGTGAAAGATCACTGATCAGCAAGTGATCGAGTAAGTCTTGGCACAAAACACGCGAAAACGTACTAGTTCAGCTGATGATCGAGTAAGTCTAGGCACAAAATATGTGGAAACGTACTAGTTCAGCTGATGATCGAGTAAGTCTAGGCACAAAATATGTGGAAACGTACTAGTTCAGCTGATGATCGAGTAAGTCTAGGCACAAAACACGTGAAAACGTACTAGTTCAGCTGATGATCGAGTAAGTCTTAGCACAAAATATGTGGAAACGTACTAGTTCAGCAGCTGATCGAGTAAGTCTTAGCACAAGACACGCGAAAACATACTAGTTCAGCGAATGATCGAGTAAGTCTTAGCGCAAAACACGTGGAAACGTACTAGTTCAGCAAGTGATCGAGTAAGTCTTAGCACAAAACACGCGAAAACATCACAGTTCAATAAACATCCATGTGTGAGAAAGCACCAAAAGCACTGAACGAGTAAAGAAATATTTTACTCATTCTTCTGTTGCTGCTTTTTATAATATTGTCCCTTCTCAACGTAGGAATTTTTAATCCGTTCCATTTCCTTGAAATCTTCTTCAGTGAGTTCGCGAATCACCTTTGCTGGACGTCCGAATGCAAGTGTGCGTGGCGGTATTTTCTTTCCGGGTGGTACAAGACTTCCGGCACCAATGAAGGCTTGCTCTCCAATCTCAGCGCCATCCAAGATAATTGATCCCATTCCTACTAATGCTTTTGTTCGAACAATGGCAGAGTGTAGCGTTACTTGGTGCCCAATGGTGACTTGTTCTTCAATAACTAACGGCATATTTGGGCTTTGGTGGAGCATGCACAGGTCCTGCACGTTACTTTGTTTGCCGATATGCACAGGTGCTACGTCGCCGCGAATCACCGTTTTAAACCAAATGCTTGCTTCAGCATCGATAGTTACATCTCCTGTAATGACTGTGTCTTCTGCAATGTATGCTGTCTCATCTATTACCGGTTTTTTTCCATCATATTCATATATCATTTGAATTCTCCTTTAGAAATGGTGTTATAATAATGATAGCATATGTTCCTAATAGAGATAAATTTGACATCGATAAATTGAAATGGGGGAAACCGATTTGTACCGTTCTGCACCAAAAACCTCACCAGTATTATTACAATTCGTGTACAGAAAAGTATTTCCAGAAGTCAATAAAGTATTAGATTACTGGAAAAAACGAGCACAAGAAATTCCGAATCAAGAATTAAGAGAACAAGCTTTAGCAAGCATTTCCGATAAGAAGTTTCATTGTCAGGGTGGTGCGGTTTATAGTGTCTTAGCCAAACACAAATGGCAGGATGCAATTCAATTCATTATCGCTTACCAAACTATTAGTGATTATTTAGATAATTTATGTGACCGTAGTACGTCTTTAGACCCTACTGATTTCCGTCAGCTCCACCAAGCGATGGAAGATGCTTTAATGCCGAACAATGAAATAAAAAACTATTATATGTATCGTGAAGACCAAAATGATGGTGAATATTTAGCAGATCTAGTGCGCACGTGTCAAAACTATTTGCGGGCTATACCGAACTATGAAGAAATAAAGCCACATTTATTAAAATTGGAACAACTTTATAGTGACCTGCAAGTACATAAACATGTAAAAGAGGAAGAGCGAATTCCTCGATTAGAAAATTGGTACAATACGCATAAAAGCAATTGGCCATCACTCAGTTGGTATGAGTTCTCTGCATGCAGTGGATCTACGCTGGGGATATTTTGTCTTGTGTCTTATGCAATGGGACAAGCGTTATCAGAGCGGATGGCAACTGAAATTTTTAATAGCTACTTTCCTTATATGCAAGGATTACATATATTGTTGGATTATTATATTGATCAGCAAGAGGATAAAGTGGAAGGTGATTTGAACTTCTGCAATTATTATGAGACCCAAGAACATATGAAAGTGAGGTTGCTCCATTTTATCAAACAGACAAACAGCAATGTGCAACAGCTACCCGATCGACATTTTCATGAAATGGTTCACAATGGCTTAGTAGGGTTATATTTAGCTGACCCAAAGGTGAAACAGTTGGATAATGGAAAAGATGTAACAAAAACATTGTTGCAAGCGGGCGGATTTCGATCAACCTTTTTTCATTGGAATGTTCGAATGTATAACAAGTTAAGAAGAAAAGTGTGAATGCGACAACTGGTAAAAAGGTTCGCGCACGTATGAGAAGTGAAATTGGATAATGAAGGCACCAGATCTTTTGAAAATCTGGTGTCCGTAATTATTTTTTCTCTATTGCTAGTACAAATGGCGGGTTATTTTTTTGATTTACAAATTGGTATCGCAAGACATTGAAGTGCTTTTGGTCATATTCGTGCAGATGTTCGAGAATAGCTTCTTTTTCTAATTCCCCACCAGGATGTCCGTAATAGACGACTAAAACGATTATTCCGCATGTTTTTAAGGAAGCGGCAATGCGATCAACAGCTTTAATCGTGCTATCGGGCTTTGTAATAATGGTTTTCTCACTGCGCGGTAAATAGCCAAGATTAAAAATCGCACCACCTATTTTACCTTCAAGCGCTGGTGTAATATATTTTTCGATGTATTGATGATCTTCTTGGAATACATCCACATTCGTTATTGCTTCTGCATGCATGCGGTTTGTTGTAGATTCGACTGCCTGTTGTTGAATGTCGAAGGCTAACACGCGTCCGTCTTCACCAACAATCTTACTTAAGAAAATTGTATCGTTGCCGTTTCCGCATGTGCCGTCGATGACAGTTTCTCCAGGTACGACAGATAGTTGCAGTAATTCATGTGCATAAGCGAGTACACGTTTTAACATGATACACTTTTGTCCTTCCTGTTGTCATATTTTCCTTGCCAGCTATTGCGTTGTGTTAATTCTTTATCAATACTATTTAAAACATCCCATTTATTCATGCTCCACATTGGTCCAATTAATAAATCTGGTGGACCATCCCCTGTAATCCGGTGAATAATCATATCCTCTGGCAAGATTTCAAGTTGATCAACGACCAGTTTGATATAATCTTCTTTTGTTAAAAATTCGAGCAAGCCCTTTTCATATTGCTTCACCATTGGTGTCCCTTTTAGCAGATGAAGTAAGTGGATTTTAATTCCTTGTACATCCATTTCGCTTACAGCGCGCGCTGTTTCCATCATACGTTGATAATTTTCTCCGGGTAAGCCGTTAATAATATGGGTACATACGCGAATGCCGTGCTTTCTTAATTTCTCCACACCTTCTAAATAACACTGCAAATCATGAGCGCGATTTATTAAATCAGATGTATCCTGGTGAATCGTTTGTAATCCTAATTCAACCCAAAGATACGTTAGTTCGTTAAGTTCTGCCAAGTATTCCACAACATCTTCTGGCAAGCAGTCTGGTCTTGTGGCGATTGAAAGACCTACAACATCGTCTTGCCTAAGCACTGTTTCGTATTTTTCGCGTAGTTCTGCAATTGGTGCATGCGTATTCGTATAGGCCTGGAAATAAGCCATGTATTTGCCGTCTTTCCACTTGTGGTGCATTTTATTTTTAATAGCATTAAACTGGGTTTCTAGATCGTCTACGCGATCACCGGCAAAATCACCACTTCCTGCTGCTGAACAAAAGGTGCATCCGCCGTAAGCAACAGTGCCGTCACGATTGGGGCAATCAAATCCTCCGTCTAAGGCAACTTTAAATACTTTATGTCCAAATATTTGTTTTAAATGATAATTCCATGAATGATATCGTTTATGATCAAAAGCGTGTGGAAATGGATTTGTAGCCATAGGTAAAACTCCTTTAAATGTTATCGCCTTTCATTGTAGCACGTCCGTATCTTATCAGAAAGCGACTTCTGCAACATCTTCCATGTATGCAGTTATCCATTTCGAACACTCTATACACGAGGTGATTAAAGTGGCTACGAGACAATCGGTCGAAAATCTTATTGAAAAAGCCAACCAATGTTTAGCCGAGGCCAATGCGCAGTTAAATGTAACGAATCGCAATGGTTATGATGTAGATAACGGCTATACAGAAGCACAGCAAAGATTAGCCAACGTATATGATGATATTGAAAAGCTAATGGATAGTGCAAATCATCAGCAACGAGATCAATTACATCGCTTGCACCTTCGCGTGAGTGATAGCTTGAACGACATGATTTTGGATCACGTTGATACAACACAATTTAGTGATAGATAGGTTCACCTCAGGCAAGCCTTGTCGACCATTTCGGTTGGCGAGGCATTTTTTGTTTCGGGTCGCTAACCGGCATCCTGCAATTTTTATTTTTTTTCTTGTATTTCCCCTTGTATTAGTGTACTATTTAAATAGTACACTAATACAAGGGGATGTGGGAAAGTGAATAACGAATGGATTGGTCTTTGGAAAAAAGAATGGCGGATGATGCGAAACTTTAATATCATTTTTGTGATTTGTCTTGTTCTATGGATTGCAGTAATGGCCAGGAATGCGTTTAGCTTGGTTGATTTTGTAGGATTATTAGTGTTCGGTTTAATTATTATGCCTGCTACTATTTTATTTAGCTTTAATACAGAGTCGAATCAGCTACAACATTTTCTTCACACCGTACACTCTATTCACAAGCAAATCATTATAAAAATAGTACATGGTGCACTCCTGACGATAAGCTTTTACCTCATTTGTAGTTTGTCCATTTATATTTTCTATTTGTTTCATAATGATGTGATGTCAAGTGCGCTTGGCTTGTGGGATTATTTATGGTTTTTTTGTTTATCTGGTCTTTTGTATAGCTTTTATCCAACGGCAATTGTGCTTGTTGTATGGTGCTTGCATCAATGGTTTAGACATTATGTAGGTTGGGGGTTAAGTGCACTTCTATTGTTTGGAATTCTTTATTTGGCGGCTAGTTTGTTTAGTGCATTTAAAAGCTTGGCCATCTACACCAATCTTACAAGTTGGGGGACGTTCAGCTTGCGTTCAAATGGAGCCGAGGAAATCCCGTTTCTCGTTGGTGACCGCACGAGCAATGGTTTATTATTCATTGATTTTGGTTTCATTTTGTTTTATGCAGTTATTTGTGTGCTTCTATATTTTCTATCCGTTTACATCCTTAATCGTAAAGTGGAGGTGTAGACGAGGTGACTATAGATTTCTTACCTGATCGACCAATCTATCTCCAATTAATTGACCGAATTTGTAGTGAAATAGTTCGGGGGGAGCGGCAATTAGGTGAAAAGCTCGATTCTGTTCGCGATTTTGCTGTGGAGACAGGGGTTAATGCAAATACGATTCAACGTGTATACAGGGAGTTAGAGCAAATGCAAATAACTGAAACAAAACGAGGTCAAGGTACATTTGTCACAACCGATAAAAAAAGGTTACAGCAGTTAAGAGAAGAGATGAAAAGTAAATACATCGAAGCGTTCTTAAATGATATGAATGAGCTAGGATTTACCGTTAATGAAATGATTGCAGGTATAGAGAAGCTATATAATCGGGAGGGGAATGAGCGTGATTGAGATGCAAGGCGTTAGCAAGAAATTTATTCGATTTGCAGCACTGAGCTCTTGTAATATTACGATTGGACAAGGGAAGGTTGTTGGTATTGTTGGAGAAAATGGAAGCGGAAAATCAACCTTGTTGCGTTTGCTTTCTGGTCTGCTCAAGCCTACGAGAGGCAAAATAACGGTTGGCGGACAACCGGTCACAAGACAGATCAGAAAGGTACTAGCATATGCCACTGACCAAGACTATTTTTATCCATATTTAACAATCCAACAACTTGTTGATTATTATGCAAGTCAATTTCCGGATTTTGACAGAGAAAAAGCGAAGGCAATCATGCATTTTATGAATTTAGATTCATCAAGTAAGATAAGTCATTTATCAAAGGGAAATCGAGGTCGAGTGAAAATAATGGTCACACTATCCCGGAATGCACCATACCTTGTGTTAGATGAACCTTTTTCTGGGTTAGATCCAATGGTGCGCGAATCGATTATTAAAGGTATGATTCAATTTGTCGATTTGGAACAACAAACAGTTATTTTAACAACACATGAGATTAAAGATATAGAACCGTTGTTAGATGAAGTGATTTTATTAAAACAAGGAAGAGTGATTGCACAGGCTCCCGTCGAAGAAATTCGAGAACGCTACAAAATGAATGTAATCGATTGGATGCAATATTATTATCAACATACACAAATATAATTTAAGATGAGGGTACATGGTCAATTCCCATCATACTTTACACAGCTTTTATATCCACCTATAGTTTGGAAGCGGATTAATTCACATATAAGTGGATGTGAAAAGCTTAAAATCAGTATTATAAAATTGACTGACATGGTAAACCTTGACAAAGGTACCTGCTTTCATTACAATACGGTTACAATAACTTTGAACGACGATGAGAAGGAATAGTAGCAAAGTTTCAGGACACAAGAGAGGCAGCGGGTGGTGCGAGCTGTCCCTGAACTTTGTGAACTCACCTTTGATGTTGCATAAGTGAAACTATTAGCTTATGCCGTATTCCGCGTTAAGGATTAGAGTGAGCACGCTGATGTGCTAATTTGGGTGGTACCGCGGGAAAAATCTCTCGTCCCTTTTGTGGGATGGGGGATTTTTCTCGTTTTTTTGGATTTTTCATTATTTGTGCAATAATAATTTATAACTTGTACAAATTAGTCAATTTCAAACACTGATTATTAGCTAGCTGTATAAGGTAATTATGAAATTGACTCAGATAATCACTAATACTTAATAGTTGTATAGAGGAGGCGCAATCGATGTCGTTTGATCATCGCAATATTGAAGAAAAGTGGCGTAAACACTGGTTAAATAACAAAACATTTAAAACGAAAACAGAAACAAAGAAAGAGAAGTTTTATGTTCTTGATATGTTCCCGTATCCGTCAGGGGCTGGGTTGCATGTTGGTCACCCAGAAGGTTACACGGCAACTGATATCATCGCTAGAATGAAACGTATGCAAGGCTATGAAGTGTTACACCCGATAGGTTGGGATGCATTCGGGCTTCCCGCTGAACAGTATGCGTTAGATACTGGAAATGACCCAGCAGAATTCACAAAAATGAATGTTGACACTTTCCGTCGTCAAATTCAAGAGCTAGGTTTTTCTTATGATTGGGATCGTGAAATAAACACAACCGATCCAGGCTACTATAAATGGACACAATGGATTTTCTTGCAACTATATGATAGAGGCTTAGCTTATATCGATGAAGTTGCTGTTAACTGGTGCCCGGCATTAGGAACGGTACTTGCCAATGAAGAGGTAATCGACGGGAAAAGTGAGCGTGGTGGTCATCCGGTAGTTAGAAAGCCGATGAAGCAATGGATGTTGAAAATAACAGCTTATGCAGATCGTTTACTAGAAGATTTAGAAGAATTGGATTGGCCAGAAAGTATCAAAGATATGCAACGTAACTGGATTGGCAGATCCGAGGGCGCAGAAGTTCACTTTGGTATCGACGGCTATGAAGACACGTTTACTGTGTTCACTACTCGTCCGGATACGTTGTACGGTGCCACTTATGCAGTGTTGGCTCCGGAGCATCCGTTAGTTAATAAAATAGTAACACATCAACAACGTGGAGCGGTAGAAAAATATATAGATGACGTGCAAGCTAAAAGTGATCTAGAACGTACCGATTTAGCAAAAGATAAGACAGGTGTATTTACAGGCGCTTATGCGGTGAATCCTATTAATGGAGAAAAGCTTCCGATATGGGTTGCTGATTATGTGCTTATGACATATGGCTCTGGTGCGATCATGGCGGTACCTGCACATGATGAACGTGACTATGAGTTTGCGAAAAAATTTGATCTTCCAATTACAGCTGTTCTTGAAGGTGGAAATGTGAAGGAAGAAGCATTCACAGGTGATGGACAGCACATTAATTCCGATTTCTTAAATGGGTTGAATAAGGAAGATGGTATTAAGCAAGCGATAGAATGGTTGGAGGAACATGGTAAGGGTGAGCGAAAGGTAACGTATCGTTTGAGAGACTGGTTGTTCAGCCGTCAACGTTATTGGGGTGAACCAATCCCAGTCATCCATTGGGAAGACGGTACAATGACAGGTGTTCCAGAAGAAGAATTGCCGCTTGTTCTACCGAAAACAACGGAAATTAAGCCGTCAGGTACGGGGGAATCACCTTTAGCTAATATCGATGATTGGGTACATGTCGTCGATCCTAAAAGCGGTTTGAAAGGTCGGAGAGAAACGAATACAATGCCACAATGGGCAGGAAGCTGTTGGTATTTCCTACGTTTTATTGATCCAGATAATGAAGAACAGCTTGCAAATACCGATCATTTAAACAAATGGCTACCAGTCGACACGTACATTGGAGGAGCAGAGCATGCGGTCCTACACTTGCTTTACGCTAGGTTCTGGCACAAGTTCCTTTATGATATTGGTGTAGTTCCTACGAAAGAACCGTTTCAGAAGCTATACAACCAAGGCATGATTCTTGGCGAAAACAATGAGAAAATGAGTAAATCAAAAGGCAATGTAGTTAATCCGGATGAAATTGTAGAATCTCACGGAGCTGACACGCTAAGGTTGTATGAAATGTTTATGGGCCCACTTGATGCATCAATTGCCTGGTCTACGAATGGTTTAGATGGAGCGAGACGTTTCCTTGACCGTGTATGGCGACTATTTATAGATGATCAAGGCAAACTTGTAAACAAAGTAGTAGACAGTGTGCAGGAAGATAGTTTGGAAAAGGTCTATCATGAAACGGTGAAAAAGGTTACCGAAAACTTTGAAGACTTACGCTTTAATACCGGTATCTCGCAAATGATGGTATTCATTAATGAAGCATATAAAGCTGATCACATTGCGAAGGACTATACGGAAGGCTTTATTAAAATCCTATCTCCTGTAGCGCCACACCTTGCAGAGGAGCTTTGGGAAAAGCTTGGGTTTGATGAATCAATTAGTTATGAAGCATGGCCGGCATACGACGAAGCTAAATTAGTAGAAGATGAAGTGGAAGTTGTTATTCAAGTCATGGGTAAGGTGCGCGCTAAGATTATGGTTCCAAAAGATGCTACGAAAGAAGAATTAGAGCAGCATGCTTTAGACAACGCAGATATCAAGGAGCGCCTAGAAGGAAAAACAGTTCGGAAAGTAATTGCGGTTCCAGGGAAATTAGTTAATATCGTAGCTAACTAAATTAAGCGTGTTTTAATAGTACAATTTCATTAGAGTGGTTCATTTTTTGGATGGTGGAAAGATAGTCTATATGAAGTTGATTAAAATAAGCAGAGCTATTCCTTTTATTAGATGAAGGGAATAGCTCTGCTTTTTTCTATGTGATTAGCTACAGTGTATAAGTTTAATCGGTGTTTTAACGGGAAAATAGTATTGTAAAGAATTTGTGAAGAAAAGATGATTAATAGTATTGACTTTTCTTTCTTAAACGTGTAACATATTCATTACTGTCGCATTAAGTCATATCTTGACGAAACGAACAGTCGTACTACTGTAAATTGTAATTGACATCACATATTAACGGTGTTATAATTTATCTACTGTCGCTGCTAGGCAGTAACACATTTTGATCCTTGAAAACTGAACAGAACAATCAAGTATGTTAAGAAATGATTTACAAGTTATCTTGTA
>NZ_JBJGXI010000044.1:0-47360 GCF_045635475.1 Radiobacillus sp. PE A8.2
ATATGGATTAGATTGGTTAACCACTTTTGATTCCACTTGATTTTCTTCACGTGTTTCCAGATACACAATCTTTTTACGTTTTCGAAGCATCGTTTTACAGCCGTTAACTAAAATTGTCTTGCTCCAGCTATAAAACGAGTCGTCTTTCTTTAAAAGATAGACTTTTTCATAAAGTGTTACGATCATATCTTCTAATGCGTCTAAGGCATCTTGTTTATTGCCCATATAGTGGGTAAGCAAGTCTATAATAAGTATCTCGTTCGTCCATTATTAGTTGCAGCAATGCTTCTTTGTCGCCTTTTTTTGCTTTTTTTACGAACTTTGATACGTCCACACTGTCACCCCTCTCGCCTATATGACTATCTTCATAAGAAAAAAGTTCATTTATTAGAGTCAATTTCATAATTACATTACATAGCTATTTGCATCCACATATATTATGGAGATGGGTTAATCCAACTATATGTGGATATGAATGGCTAAGAATCAGTATTATGAAATTGACTAAAGAAAGTATTTTTTGAATTTTACCAGTTTTTTAAAAAAGCATGACAATTTTGTCATGCTCGTTTACTCTTTAGCGCTCCACTTAATATACGATCCAATCAATCGATCTGTCATTTGCAATTCCTCTGGTGACTTTGCACCGACGGAAAATATTTCCATTATCAATTGCATTCATTTACTTATCATTCCATTGGTAAGCTGGTCAACTGATTCTGCGGCTACTTTTAAAATGGACCAGCTAAAACCGGCTATACTTAACTGCAATTGGTTATTGTAGTGTTATAGATATCGGGTTTAGTTTCAATTTAGATCTAATACTATTATAGAGGATACAGAGAGAAGAATAACTTAATTAAAAATCCTTTTTTTTCCTAATTTAGGAGGAAAATAGCTGATTGATATAGAAACTATAATTATGGTGATCACCAAAACTAAAAAGGGAGAGATATGTGTTGATAAAAAAGGCTAAAGTGCTCATATTATTTTTCGGATTAAGTCTATTTGTCTTAGGTAGCTCTATTTCTGCTCAAGAGGTAGAAATTCTCGATGATGGAAATGTTATTAAACCAAATTATTACCCTGTGTATGCTTCTATTTCACCTAGTAGTCAGACAATTACAGGAGCTACGGCTACAGCTTCTTGGGATTTATCCTGGGGAGGTGGTGATGGAAGATATAATGTCTTCTTTAGCTATGGTGATGGAAATTCATATGAACCTAGTACTCAATACAATACTGGTCAACTCCACTTTTACGAATATTCATTAGGAAGCTCCACATATGCCGAGTATAGTCAAACATTAATTGTGTCTTCCTCTCCAGACAGTGATTCGGATTCTTCTACAGTTACACACGATAGATGGTAAAATTGTAAAAATCTTATAAATTGAGGTGTACGCATTGATAGAGCTTAAAGATGTTACAAAGGTATATCAAAATCAAGTCCAAGCGATTCACAACATTTCACTTCAAATCGATAGGTCCGAATGGATATCTTTTTTAGGTCCATCTGGTTCAGGAAAATCCACTTTACTTAATTGCATAGCTGGAATAGAAACACCCACTTCAGGTGAGATTAAAATTTCCGGTGAAAAAGTACAGGAATTTACAAGTAAGCAACTCCAGTTATTCCGGCGCTCTACTATCGGCCTAGTTTTCCAAGATTTTCGTTTGCTTCCGCAACATTCCGTATTAAATAACATTATGTTACCGCTGATACCCTATGAGGAAAAAAAGAACTTAAAGCAAAGAGCTATTGACTTATTGAAGGAAGTAGGAATGGACAAAAGAGGTGAGCACCTTCCTGGGGAATTATCAGGAGGAGAACAGCAACGAGTTGCGATTGCTAGATCACTGATTAATCAACCAGATATTTTAATTGTGGATGAACCTACGGGAAATTTAGATAAAGGAAATCGAGACCAAATAGTCACAATTCTCTTAGAGCTTCAAAAAAAAGGGCATACAATTCTAATGGCAACCCACGATCCAGAAATAGCCGTTCATGCAAACCGCAAATTTTCCCTTATTGATGGTAGCTTGCAAGAAGGAGGAGCGTGATCTTGTTTAGTATCATTGCACAGTCCATTCGTAACCAGAAAAAACTGTCCTTTTTATACGTACTCGCTATTGCTATCATACTGTTTACAATCCCTTTAACGATGAACACATTACAAACTGCTACTATAAAGGTACAGTCTGCTATTGAAGACCACGCTCGTGGAACATATGATATCTTAGTTCGCCCCAAAGGAGCAGCTAATCAAGTGGAGCAGAAGCTTGGATTGGTTGAAGAAAATTACCTCGCAGTAGGAAACGGCGGGATATCTATAGCGGAATGGAATGAAATAAAAAGGATTGCTGATGTGGATGTTGCAGCTCCTATCGCATCGCTAGGATATTTTACAGGCAAAAGCAAAACCTTTTCGATATGGAACCCAACTGAATCCGTGCGCGTAAATAACCATTTTTATACAACGAATGGGGTAAATCGATATAACATTAAGACTGTTTCAGCAGCGATGATCGAACGGGAACCTGGATTATTCGATAAAATGGCGGAGGGACGAAATAAAAATTATATGCAACCAGGCGTCAATCCCGCTTTTTTATTTCCTAACACGTATCACTTACTCGTTGGTATTGACCCAGAAAGCGAGGAAAAACTTACAAATATATCCTTTGATCAATTAAATGTAGAACTATCAACACGGCAATTAGAAAAATTATCGTTTGCGGGAGACGCACCAATTATTAAAGTATTAAAATTTAAGGATGCACAGGTTCCACTCTTTGTAAATATTGATTACGATACTATAGAAGTGACTTCAGAGCAATTATCCGAAATCCGAGAAGAATTGGACATTGAACTTGACGAACCTTTTTTCTTAGGATCAACAGAAGCCACCCGTCAAGTGCTAGCAAATATACAATCCTATCCTGCAAGTGAGGAAAAAACATATCATTATAATTTTTCTAATTATATAGAACCCTTTTCATATGACTTTATATACGTCAATAAGGAAGAACAAATCATTGTTGATAAAGAGCAAGGGGGATGGTCAAACCAAGGAGAAACCTCCATGTTTTACCAGACATCCGAAATTCCATATGAAATAGATCCTTCTAGAAATCGGCTTGCTGTTACCATTCAAGGAGTGCATGAAGGGGTTCCAACTTATAGAGAAGTAACAGAACGAGGAGTCACCTTCACAGAGAGTACTGGAGAACTTCCATTTGTTTTAGAAACTGTCGGTGACTATACGATGGTTGACAGACAAAAAGAGATTGCGTCAAGTCCTTTAGGTATTTATCAGCTGAGAAATCCTACACTTGTCGAAAATGAACAAGGGAAAATTACGGACATAGAAATGACACCTACGATTACTCCAGGAAGCTTTGTACCTTCACCTGCTCAAGGAGTCGTTTTACTTGAAGATACAGAAATTATTAAGGGTGAAAAACCAATCGATGCGATTCGAGTGCGTGTAGCTGGAATTGACGGATATACAATCAAAACTGCCGATAAAGTTAAACAAGTTGCTGGTGAAATTGCCAAATTAGGCTATCAGGTCGACATTGTCGCCGGTGCTTCTCCACAGTATCTCGAAGTGGAGGTAGAAGGGTTAGGCATAGTCAAAGAATCCTGGACTACCTTAGGTGCTTCCGCATCTATTCAAAATAGATGGAATGGGACAACAATCTTACTATCAATCGTATTTAGTCTTGTTTCACTAACATATTTATTTAACCGCATGTATTTATGGAAAGTAAATAAGCGTGGCCAAATTATATTACTTCAGCAATTGGGCTGGGACAAAAAGCATATCAGTCTGCTCTTTCAAATTGAGGTTACCCTACTGCTTCTGCTGGCAGGGATTGTTTCTTTGCTCGGCTTGTGGGCGACACACGATCCATTAGCTAACACCTCGCTCACATATAGTATATATGCTTTCTTGCTATGCATTGTTTTTTTTATTTCAATTTGGCATATCCGCGTATCAAATCGAAAGAAAACAGGTCGAATACGAAAGCATAAAACAATAGACGGCAGTTCGTTTTCTCGTCTAATACAAAGCAATGTTCACTTTTATCTACCTTATTTACGACCATGTGTACTCCAACTGCTATTTGTTAGTTTTCTAACGACATTTGCTTATCTATCCATTAAAGAGACAACCAATCAAACGGGTGTCACTTTACTTGGAGAATTTATAAACAATCAGATTTTTATCATGCAGTTGATTGTAATGTTAGCAGGATATACGATCGCTATCATTACTATCACTGACACGACCGAAACATTATTATCATTACGACGTAGGGAAGTTGGAATATTGCGTGCAGTTGGGTGGGATGCCAAGCAAATTATCGATATCTTCTTTTACGAAATGGCGTTATGGACAGGCTTTGCTACTTTAGTAGGGATCATCTTATGTGTGGTCAGTTATAGTTTAATTTATCCGATTACTTATGGATCCCTAGTGATTGCGCTTATTTCTTGGTTAAGTCTGTACTTTATTATTCTGGTGACTTGCTATTCTATTATCCGACGAATTCTTAACACCGAGCTTTCATCTTCTTTTGTATTAAGGCGAGGGGATTAAAGGTTAATAGTGCATGATCCTCAAAAACTCACACCGCCTTTACCTGCTTGTTGATAATTCGGCGCCTTTTTAACACGCACTTATAGAGAAAGAAACTCCCCTTTCCTAATTTAAGGAGGGGAGCTTTTCTTTAACCTAATTGTTGTTGCAAGAACTCAGTGACTTCTTCTGGTGATTTCGTAAAGGCACTATGCTGATGCGCTAGCTTTTCACCGTTCTGAAAAATAAGAATGCTCGGAATACCCATCACTTCATGCTCTTGTGCAAGTCCTTCTACTTCATCACTATTCACTTCGTACCACTCATATTGACTGTATCCTTCTAGGATATCACCAATAAACATATCCATCCGCTTGCAGTCCGGGGACCAGTTGGCATAAAATTTCACGATAACAGGTTGATCGGAGCTGATTATTTCATTGAATTCTTCTTTTGTTTTTATCGCTTTCATCCAGTCTAACCCCTTTCTTTACTAGGTTGTTAAAAACTTTCACTATGTCGAAATACTTTATTTATACGAAAATGGGGGTTTACGCTCAAATTTGGCGCAAAAAACTCTCCCCCTAAAAATGGATTTACCCATTTTTTTTGAACATCCTCTATAAGCTGTGGATTGATTACCTATTTAAATCCACTCAATTACATAGAATTGGCATGTCAACATGGTCAGTAAATAATCGAATGATTAAGGTAGCAAAAAGAATCGGAATGCAAGAGGAAGCCCGGATCAGAAAAGCTAGAATGGTTGAGGACAAATATTATGATGCCATTAAAATGGGGATATTACGTGAAGAATGGGAATTAACTTCGGCTCAGTACATTAACTGAGCCGTAATTACTATCAAAAAACAATTCACCCTTTGACTAGACGATTTGTTGCCTGCAAATCATCTAAAGACTGTGCACCAATTGCAAACATCGCCATTCTTAATTCCAATTCTTTTATTTCCATTATTTCAATAAGCTGTTCTGACGATTCGGTTGCTGCTTTTAAAATCGACCGACCGAACCCGGCCATATTAGCACCAAGCGCAATCGCTTTGGCAGCGTCTAATCCCGTTTTCATGCCACCGCTCGCGATAACGGGAAGCTGGTTCAACTCTTGTCTTACGGTCATAATACAATCAACTGTCGGAATACCCCATTCACTAAACGCTTCTGCTGCTTGTTTTTTGATCGGCTCTTTGGAGCGTAGCTTTTCGACTTGACTCCATGACGTTCCTCCAGCACCCGCAACATCAATAAACGACACCCCAACATCTGCTAACCGTTTAGCCACCGTTCCATCAATCCCCCAACCAACTTCTTTTACCCCAACTGGAACTTCTAATTGCTTGCATATTTGTTCTATTTTCGAAAGTAAATCTTTAAAGTTCGTGTTTCCGCCTTGTTGAATCACTTCTTGGATCGTGTTCAAGTGAAGCACTAGTGCATTTGCATTGGTTATATCAATGATTTTTCGACATTCCTCAATTCCAAATCCGTAGTTTAATTGCACAGCGCCTAGGTTCGCAATAATCGGTGTATTGGGCGCATATTCCCTTACTTGAAAGCTGGCGCGATATTCTTTACTTTCTACAAGTGCGCGCGTTGAGCCTAAAGCAATCGTCCACCCTTTAGCTTCTGCTGCTGTTGCCAAGTTTCGGTTAATGGTTTCTGCTAAAGCTGCTCCGCCAGTCATGCTACTAATTAAAAATGGCGTAGCCCTCGATTTTCCTAAGAAGTTTGCTTCCGTTGTAATGTCAGCAAAATCGATTTCTGGTAACGCATTATGTATAAACCGCACTGTTTCAAAGCCTGTGGCAATGTTATCCCCGGTCACTTGATCTGTTAAGCACAATTTTATATGTTCGGACTTTCTTTCGTTTATATTGTCTGTCATCCTGTGCACCTCCTAGAGTGTATTTATTTTATGAATTTTATCAGCGACCAACATCCCTGACAATGTCACAATTGGAGTTCCACCACCCGGGTGTGAAGAACCGCCAACATACCACAGGTGCTTAATTTGGTTATCTTTATTTGGTATTTTAAAAAATGCTTGCTTAAAGCTGTTAGATGACATCCCGTATATCGATCCTTTATATGCTCCCGTCCGTTGTTCAATATCTTCCGGTGTCATCGTGCACTTGTACGTTAGATGTTTATTAAGACCAGTCAATCCTTTAGCTTCTAGCTTGGCTATTATTTTTTCGGTTACTATCTCTTTGTTTTTCGTCCAATCTGTGTTTTCTGAAACAACAGGTGCGTTCACGAGTACAAACAAATTGCTAGTCATTTGCCCTGCCGCCGTTTTATCAGTAAATCCAGAATTGCAGATATAGATGGTTGGATTTTCAGGCATCTTTTTATAGGTGAAAATGGCATCAAACTCTGCTTTATAGTGTTGTGGGAAAAATACATTATGATGGGTTAACTGATCATACTTACTTTCTACTCCTAATAATAACGCAAATCCTGATAAAGATGGCTCTACACGATCCAGTTTTCTATCATTACTCAAAAGCTTCTCACGAACCGTTAATGCGTCAGCGTTGGCAATGATTTCGTCAGCATCATACGTTCCTAGATTTGTTTCTACTCCGACAGCACGTCTGTCTTTTACAAGAATGCGCTCTACCTTTGTGTTTAATTGTACGGTTACACCTAACTCTTCGGCTAGCTTTTGAAAGGCTTCCACGATCGAATACGTACCACCCTTCACACCATATACACCCTGGTTACCTTCCAAGTGGGCCATCATGCCAAAAGTGGCAGGGGCTTGATAAGGGGATGAGCCAACATAGGTTGCATACCTACCAAACATCGCTAATGTATTCGGATGTTTAAAATAGGATTGTAACCATTTATCGAAATTTGTCATTGGTTTTACCTTTAGAAAACTGACTAACAATTTGGGGTTTAATTTCGCTTTCCAATCATATAACAATTTATTTAGAAATTGATCGTTGGCAATGTAATATAATTTGGCACTATCCTTTAAAAAAGCACGATATTGTTTTGCATCTTCTGTACTATAGTTTGCAATTTGCTGCTCGACCTTATCCACATCAGGACAAAAATCTACAACAGAACCATCTTCAAAGAAATTTCTCGTTCCCATGGGAAGATGATAAAATTCAAGGTAATCTTCCATACGTCTACCAGAATCCTCAAACACCGACTCAAACACATGCTTCATCGTGATGGTACTCGGCCCAAGATCAAACCGGTAACCATCTGACACTACCCGCTGTAATTTACCACCAACGGTTTGTTCTTTCTCTAAAATGGTCACTTGATAGCCGCGATAAGCTAGTCGAATCGCAGAAGCTAAACCGCCGAGTCCAGCACCAATTATCATGATCTTTTTCAAAAATAACGCCTTCCTTTCCACTCGTATCCTTGTTTACTGAACGATTTACATGCAGAATCTATCCCAATCGCAAGTACGAGAAACACACTAAACGGAATGAACACCCCATATAGTGGTAACATCCGATTAGACACATCTGAAATTGTTTTCGTGATAACAGCAAGCAAATAAGCAGATAAGGCCCACACATACAGTTCACCAACTACGATCCCATACAGCAAAACACCAAAAGGTAACAAATATAAAGTAAAATAGTAAATAACAACGGAAAGCATTAGTCCGATATTTTTATTTAATCCAGCAAAGATGTTTTTTTGATAGCCACGCCACACTTCGCGCTGATTGTGATACATGCGCATGGATACGTAACGGTCTATTTTCATCAAATTAGCAGGAATGCCTGCTTTTTTAACCGCTTTAATCATCTCCATATCATCCAACAACGCTTCACGAATTGTCTCATGTCCACCCACTTGCCAATAGCTACTTTGTTCAATAAGTATAAACCCACCATGTGCAGCGGAGAATTTCGAGTCTTGTGATGTTCGCACGAGTCGAATGGGTAAGTGACAAATAATCACAAACATCATCATCGACACCACGAGCTTCTCCATCCATGAGCCAACCACTTGTTTTGGAAAACCGGAAATCATCCCTGTTTTTTGCTTTTTTATCGTCGGCCCAACAGCAGCTAATACATGTTTTGACAGCCTTACATCTGCATCCAAAAACAATAGCCACTCTCCCTGTGCTGCTTGTGCTAACTGGTGACAAGCATGCGATTTCCCTTGCCAACCAGACGGTAATGCTTCTCCTGTAATCAGCCGAACACTCGGGTGTTCTTTTGCTATCTCTTCCACGAGTATTGCCGTTTGATCTGAAGAATGATCATCAAGCACTAAAATCTCTAACGGTGGAACTGATTGTTGTAAAATCGAATGTAAACTATCGATTATGTTATTTGCTTCGTTTCTTGCAGGAATAAGCACAGAAATAGTCGGAAATGTTGAGTTGTCCCCATGCTCTTGCTTTAAAGATTGAAGTTGAGATAAGTTAACGATCACAAACACTAGTTGCATGAATAGTATTGTACTGACGATTAGGAGAATGGCATCCATTTTCTAATCCCTTCTTTCCAATCGTCAAACAGATCACTCGTTGACTTACTACGCTTATTGATCGGTTTAAACGTTGCATAATCATAAAAATGCGGATGTTCGATCACATAGTCACGATGCGCATCAACTTGCTTTTCCAATATATCACGAAACACTTGTGTCCATTGATGGCGGTCTAGCTCACGTCCATTCCGCACTAGCACTTCATCAACTATGATTGATGCGATTGGCTTTTGTTGTTCACTAAATGAATAATGAAAACTAACCGGCTTGACGATTACTTGGTCTAGTGTTTTTATTAAAGCTCCAATTCCTGATTCCAACTCAAATGGACGCTTTTCTTGATGCTCAATGGCACCCTGCGGAAACATCCAAATTGCTTTTCCCTGTTGAACTAATTGCTCACTATAATTTAGTGAACGAACAATATCCCTTGGGTGTTGTTTGTTTACTGAAAAAGCACCTAATTTTCTAAAAAACTGATACTTGCTTAAGCCTTTTTCATCCATCATAATATAGTGGTCCAAGTTGGATAATTGTTCTGTTAACTGGAATATCAACAACCCATCCCACCACGAGCTATGATTTGCAATGTAGATCACCGGTCCCGATTGTATTGGATCAACATCTCCCTTACACACGACCGTATGAAAATTTCGTTTTATTAAATAATGTTTTTGATACAAGTAAAACAAGCGTCTAAACGGTTTGCTTTTTTGTGCGGTAAGCATATCGATACCTTCCTTCACTTACAAAAATAAACCCGATGGCCAACGGAAACAGGGAAGGAAATCCATGTTTCCAACCAAGTGAACCAAACATAAATAGCATAAGCTGAAATAAGCGTGTTGCAATCCGATGTGTCTGTTGACTGCGTTCTACTAACGGGAAAACAAACGATAATAAAGCGCCAATCACATACCAGCTTATAAAATTAGTTGTAGGAATTTGGAAATATGCTCCTGGGTGCTGCCAATGCCAGAAATTCATTTGTTCTGCAACAGGATCTAAAATTAAATCAAGCACTACTACCCAAAGACCCGTGTCTAAGGCGCGTAACCACTTGTTGCTTTGCGTGGAAAGGAGGATACTATTTGCGATTATCCCTACCCACGCTAAAGCGATCGTAAATGGTACACCTAGCAATAGTGGACCAAGCGTTGCTGTATAATGATATTCCCCAAACGGAAAACCTGTTGAAATACCAATTACTTCTATGAAAAATGTAACAATTGCTACGCGAGCGGCACAAATCCATATCAAACGCTTCCAAGTATAGATAGTAGCAAAAAGATCGACCATACAGACTGCATATAAAATTAAGAAAATAGCATTAGAAAATTGTAGCCATGCTGGGATTTCCCAGAACAGCATTAACACAAAGCCAATCCCATACCATACAACAAACAACGGAAGTGGTTTTAAGTAGGTTCGCAACTATATCACTCTTTTCTACCTATTGCGTTAGTTGTAAAAACAACTTACTTTTCCGTTGATTAGTTACAACCGCTCGCTTTGTAAATACTTGATAATCATTTTCCTGTACAACTTGAACAATCTCTCGGTAATAATTTGCTGCTAGTTTTATAGATAATCCACTTTTCTTAGGATACGTATCTAGCATTTCTAATCCTTCTCTAAACCAGTCATCTGCAACCTCGATTAAATCATTTACAATACGCCTGAATGAATCATTCACCAGTTGCGCGTCAAAATCTTGTTGCTGATAGTTATATTTGTTTAATAACTCACTAGGTACATATCTTCTTTCTAATTGTTGATCGGCACCAATATCACGGATGATATTGACAATTTGCATCGCTTTTCCTAATGCGACACCAGACTGCACGATTTTCTCGTCAGCTCGATCATGAAGCACAGGAATTAGCATTTCTCCAACCGATCCAGCTACGCGGTAACAATAGTCTTCTAATTGCCCCAATGTTTCATATGATGTTTGCACATAATCCAGGCGTTGGCCACTCATTTGTGTATAATATGGCTGTTTCGAAATTGGAAATTGCTCAAATAGCCACCTGAGCGCCGGCCAGACAAAGTGCCCCTCTGCTTCTTCTAAGTGATTAAAATGGTCTTCAAGCTCATCTAATGTGTATGGAGACCGGTCCGGTTCGTCAACGGCATCATCAATCATCCGGCAAAATGAATAAATAATATAAACAGCCTCTTTTCTTGGTGAAGGCAAGAATTTAAATGCATGATAAAAACTTGAAGAGTTCTCCTTCATCATTTGCTCGCAAGCTAGCGAAAATGACCGGTTAAGCATTCACTTCCATCTCCTTTTCAATTAGTTCACTTAGCAGTCTTGCACCTTGCATGACAATCGGAATGCCCCCACCAGGATGAACAGAGGCACCGACAGCATATAAGCCACTGATCGTGGGGTGTGATACTTGCGGCCTGAAGCCACCTGACTGATTTATGTTAGGTGCAATTCCAAAGCTTCCACCCATATAGTTTCCCTCAGCTTCCGCGTCTCTTGGGGTTCGAACCTCTTTCCATTCTATTGACGCTTGCAATCCTTTAAAACAGCTGTTTTCAACCCGTTGTATTTGTTGGTCAACCAAGGCGTCAAGCACTTCGTCAGATAGCTTCATAGCTGATGGAACTGGAATTAGAAAATACAATACACTCGTCCCGGCTGGTGCTGCTTCACTATCAATCGCACAAGGATTAAAAACATAACACGATGGGTCTGTAGGTGCTTTGTTCTCCTTGAATACTTCCTTCATATTTTGGTCAAAGTCGTCCGACAAAAAGAACTGATGTGTAATTGCCGTATTCCACCGTTTATTTACCCCTAAATACACGAGCACACACCCTGATGATGGCTGATATTTTTTAATCGCCTTTTTCTTTGTGTCTAGTAACGTATCAAGATGTGGATAGTCACCATTAAAGACAACGGCATCACTGGGCTGAAAATTCCCATTGATGACAACTCCTTGTGCTTTTTTGTTTTTTGTTACAATTCGTTCTACCTCGGTCTGTTTATAAATAGTAATATTTCTTGTTGCACATTCCTGCTCTAACTTCGGGATCAAACTTGCATAACCGCCTTTAAGATACCAAATGCCAAAAGCGTGCTCACTATACGATATTAAGCCGTACAATGCTGGCACATTATGAGGGGAACCACCAATGTATAGACTTTGCAGTGCATAAGCATGCCGCAGTCGAATATCATCAAAATATAGCGACAAAAAGTCCTGAACATTTTTATAGGACTGTGACTGCCATACAAATTTTGCATTTGTAAAGGAAAGAAAATCCCTTTTCCGCTTAAATATACGAGACAAAAATGCCTCAAAACCAAACTGGTAAACAGCTTCCATGTCTTCCATATACCGTTTGAAATGAAACGATTCACCCGGAAACTGCCTTTCAACCTCTACTATTTGCTTGTCGATTTCTTTCCATTTTCTAAACGTCGAACCGTCTGCATAATATATGTCGTACAAAGGATCACAGGATAACAATTCTAATTCACTCGTATCCATCCCTGCATCCTGCAAAATTTCAAGTAATAGATCTGGTAACAATACAATTGTTGGACCTTGGTCAATCACAAATCTTCCATTAGATTGAAAGGCCAACCTTCCACCAAGCTCCTCGTTTTTTTCATAAATGGTCACTTGATGCCCTTGTCTTTCCAGCAAAAGCGCAGCCGTTAATCCGCCGATTCCTCCACCAACAATTGTGATATTCATTGTGTAAGCTCCCTATTGTAATCCGCGTTAGCTTTACGATCATTTTCGTGTTCTGCTATCAATAGGTCGGTACTAATCATCGCAGATTGAAAAATTGTCGGTAAACCACTGCCTGGGTGCGTTCCCCCACCAACAAGATAACAATGATCCACGTCTTCAAATTTATTGTGTGGACGGAAATACATCATCTGGTCCAAGCTATGTGATAGGTTAAAAGTAGCACCTTTATACACGTGAAAGTCCGCTTCCCAATCAGCTGGGGTGATAACCTTTTCCACCTCAATCCAATCTCGTATGTCTGCTAGTCCTGGTTGTTGCGCTAGTTTAGTAATAATTTTATCTTTTACTACTTCTCTTTGCTCTTCCCAATCAATATCTGCATCCAAATTAGGGACAGGCATAAGCAAATACAAAGCTGTTTTTCCTTCTGGTGCAAGGGTCTTGTCGATAACGGATGGATTATGTACATATATAGACGGATCATCCGAAAGCTTTGATTGTTTGGTAATCTCCATTACATTTTTTTTATAATCATCAGCGAAAAATATCAAATGGTGTGGTAAATCTAGTTCTCGGTCAATTCCGAGATAAACCATAAACGTAGAGCAAGATACACTTTTTTTCTCTAGTCGCGCTTTACGATATTTAGTTAAATCTGACTGATCAAATAAATGTGTCATAGTATAACCAAAATCAGCATTAATGATCACATCATCTGCATATATTTCCTCTCCATCTGAGAGTGTTACGCCCTTCGCTTCACCATCCTCAACAATGATCTTGTCTACAGCTGCATTTGTATAAATGTCTCCACCATACTCTTCAATCACGCTAGCCATTGCTTCACAAATTTGATTTACGCCGCCTGTAGGATGATACAAACCATAACGGTGCTCTAAGTAAGAGAGAATCGTAAAGGTACCGGGGCAGTCCCATGGTGACATTCCTAGATATTTCGCTTGAAAGGAAAACGCCCATTTTAAACGCTCATCAGAAAAATATTTTGATAACCTACCATAAACGGTATCAAGCGCATTTAGCTTCGGTAATGCTCTCCACATATCCTTTGTAAAAAAATCTCCTAAACTCGTAAACGGTTGTTTTAATAGATTCGTAACCCGATCAAACTTTTCACCTTCAATGCGTAAAAAGCGTTCATAACTTTCTTCATCTCCTGGAAATAATTCTTTAATTTGCGCTTTAGTCGCTTCTACATCACGGCTCGGAGTAAACGAAATATCTCCAAATTTCAGTGTGTATAGCGGTGACAGTTCCTTCATTTGCACGTACTCGTGCAAATTTCTGCCAGCACGCTCAAACAACTCCTCTAACACTTGAGGCATCATTAGAAAAGTCGGTCCCAAGTCAAAAGAATAGTCACCAACGGAAAGCTTTGACGTTCTACCGCCAATCACAGGTTGTTTCTCAACTATCTTTACTCTATAACCCTTAGCACTTAACAGCATTCCTGCAGCTAGCCCACCAGGGCCCGCTCCGACAATTATTATTTTTTTCATCGTATCCTCCCTCACTTTCAACAACCGACGTGACAAATTCTCCACCCTAATTATATAATCTTTGTATAACTTTTGTATAGATTTTAGCATATTTTATTACAATTTGCACATCGATTAACCTTGACCAACGGTAAAATTAACAGTTTAATTTTTAGCAAATATTTTTAAAAAGGTCTGAAATACAGTATGCTTATACAAGTACTGTATAGATTTTGTATCAGTTTTTCAGAAGGTGAGTGACCTATTTGTTTGGGATAAAAAAAGTATCAGAGATAACCGGGATTTCGCCAATTACATTAAGGGCGTGGGAAAATAGATATGAAGTGATAAAACCATTGCGGACCGATGGCGGGACCAGGATGTATACCCAAGAGCACGTCGATGACCTGTTATGGGTAATTAATGAGAAAGAAACAAATAAAATTTCGGTAAAACAAGCGATGAAGTTATTGCAGGAAAGAAAGCATAAACTTGATGCAACGCATATCGTGACGCAGGAAGTAATTGCAGACTATAACCAGTTTATTGACAATATTTATAAAGCGTTAGTGCAATATGACACAACAAAGGCGACACATCTCACTAATCTTGCTTTTTCAACGTTTGATTATGAAGATGTCTTTCATCATATTTTCGCACCAATTTTATATATAGTTGGCGACAATTGGAAATCAGGAGAGCTAAGTGTCGCACAGGAGCATTTTATTAGTCACTATTTACAAAGAAGGCTGTTCCATTTTTTCCAAGAAATATCCGGAGACAGTAATAAGCCGAAAGCGTTAGCGATTTGTCCACCAAATGAACTGCACAATATTGGCTTAATTCTATTTTCCTTATTTCTCAAAAGACGTGGCACAGACGTCTTATTTATTGGGGAAAACACGCCAAAGGAAAACGTACTTCCTGTCATCCATGCAAATAATGTTCGGCTCATTTGTTTTTCGGTTACAATTGATGACCATGTCAAGCATTTGCAGGATTTTATTGCCTATTTGGATGACTATTCGCTTGATGTGCACTACGTTATAGGCGGGGCAGCCGCGAAGCAGATTCCTGACCAACTTCAAAAATTTGTACTTTCCGGCGGGGTTGAGGAATGGGGTTCTTGGTTAAACAAGATTAAACTATAACCCTACCTGACTTGGGTTTAGCCTATATCAGTGGAACTTTTCATACTACTCATTCGTACATGTACAAACAACATTTTACGAAAAGGATGGATTAGATGAAAAAAATCATTCCCCTTCTTTCTTTCATTAGCGCGCTTTTTATCTTAACTGGTTTCTCCGACGGGGACCGCAGTTTCTCCATCGACAAAGTGGATATCCAAGCACAAATTGATACAGACGGAACGATCCATGTCCAAGAGCTTTTTCAATATACTTTTGATGGATCTTTCCAAGGGATGACACGTGCGATTAAATCAAACGCACAAAATTTCCATGCGTACTTAGTCGATGAACAAGCTGATGATGCGAGCATAGCTACAGATGGTTTAGAACAATTAGAGATTGAGTTAGATGAAGAGCAGTACAAGATCTATACAAGCTCGGAAAACGAGACAAAACAAGTATTATACAGCTATGATATTGTTGGCTCTGTGACGAAATATACCGATGTTGCTGATTTAACATATACTTTTTTCGATAGTTCTAACGAGACGGACTTACACGATGTTTCGATTCACTTATACACGCCCGCGGAAGCTGTGACCGAGAACACCTTTTTCTTTTTGCATGCCAAAGAAAAACCGGCGGTAGAATCGTATGATGGTGGAATCCATTACAGCTATGATTTCGTCTCAGCCGATCAATCTTATGATTTCCGACTCATCTTTCCTGCTGATCAATTAACCGCACAACCTGTGGATGAGAATAAGGAAATGAAAAGTTCCATTTTAACTGAAGAACAACTTTTGCAGGAAAAATATAAAAACTTAGACAAAAATCTAAATATGATGGCTCCTGTTTTACTAATATTTATTTTCCTATCCGTGATCATCGGAGTTATCATGCTTTGGAATCATCCAAATAGATACAAAGGCACAAAAAACAAAGAAGCATTAATCCAACTCATGGAGAAAAACGATCCGCTATTCGTAAAATATGTCGCTAATAACACAAGGTTATCTGGCGAGGACTTTATTGCCGGACTTTTTTCTCTCCATCAACGTGGCCTTGTTTCGATTGGCGAGTTACCATCAGACACCATAACAAGCAGCAGGACTCCATTTCGATTTACTTGGATAGGTACTACCAAGAAACTGTCCGAGAGCGATCAATTTTTAAAGGAATGGTTATTTACGAAAGAGGATGAGCAAGGAGAATATTTTTCACTTGAATCGTTAGAAGCTCCTGAAAATTATGAGGAACTGCTTCCTGATCAACAAAAAATTGTACGTGATAAAATGGAAGCTTTAAAAATACAATTTGAACATTGGCGTAAGCTTGTGAAAGAACAACCGTCTTTCCAAAAGCTGAAAAGCAGCTATCGTCCGTTTTTAGCATTTTCTTTTGTGGATATTGTATTAACCGGGTTGTTTGTTATTTATTTTTATTACCAAGATGTGTTACCCGTAGCATCACAATATGTTGTATCGGCGATCCTTACTATTGTAGCAGTATCGACAGTAGCTTTTAAAAGCAATAAAATTCTACTGGCAATTTATTATTTGACCGTAACAATCATGTGCTTATTCTTAACATTTACGACAGGTACTTGGGCTTTACTCGCTTTCATACTCGTTGCAGGTACACTATCACTCGTCCTTCCTAGTTACCAATGGAATGATGACGTAAAGGAATTAAGATATGCAATTAAGACAGCAAAACGGTTGTTCAGTACTAATCAGTATCCAACTGGAACTACACCAGAAGAAGCAGAAACAAAAATGCAATACGCGATTCTTCTCGGTTATGGCAATATGTTTGCCAAACAACTTGGATCATTTGCAGATTCCTATGCTTCGTTGGGACATTTTCCTTTACTAAAAAATCCGGTAAGCGCAGCGAGTGCATTCGACCCTAGTATCTATTTAATTGCCTCCTCATCTGCGGTAATGATGGGAGCAGACAGTCAAGGGGGTGGAACAAGTGGCGGGGGTGCAGCTGGTGGTGGCGGCGGAGCAGGTGCATTTTAGCGACTGGTTATGGCCGTGTTTGGTGCAATTACGGCGGCGTATGGTGCAATTGTTATGATGTGTGGTGCAATTGTCCAGGTGTGGTGCAATCAGCCTGGCTTCTGGTGCAATTCCCCTCACGTGTGGTGCAATCGCCACCGACTGGAGCACCGAGAACCATGAAAAGCTCCCCTTTCCGTAAAAAGTAAGGGGAGCTTTTCATTAACCTAATTGTTGTTGTAAAAATTCGGTTACTTCCTCTGGTGATTTTGTAAAGGCGCTATGCTGGTGTGCTAGCTTTTCACCATTTTGGAAAATAAGTAAGCTAGGAATGCCCATTACTTCGTGTTCCTGCGCTAGTCCTTCAACTTCATCACTATTCACTTCATACCACTCATACTGATTGTATTCTTCAAGAATATCACCGATAAACATATCCATTCGTTTACAGTCTGGACACCAGTCTGCGAAAAACTTAACGATGACAGGTTTATCTGAACTAATTACTTCATAGAATTCTTCTTTTGTTTTTATAGCTTTCATGGTTGATAACCCCTTTCTTTAGTAACAAAAGCGCAAGCGCCCGTTTAGCGACGTATGGACTGGACTGAACCGCAGGACAAGACTATGCTTCGAAAGCTTTACCTCGCACGAAGAAAATAGCTCTTTATTTTCGAGGAGATAAAGGAAACACGATGAGCGAAAGCGAATCGATGTTGACTTATCGTACGGAGGTGGGTGTTGTCTCACTACAGCTTTAGCGCTGGAGCTGGACGTGGCCAGATAACTTAGTAAGATGTCCATAGGTTGTATAATATAATATTTGTTGATTGCAAAAAATGTATCATCGCCTTTGAGAAGAAGCAAGTATTCTGCTTTACCTCTACTCTTTGTATTCAATTCTACCTAACAGATAAGCCACAAGTAACCCACCCGCAAATGCAATGATACTATAGATGGTGGACGGTGTCGTCGTTGGCCACCCTGGAAAAATAACGGCAACCGATCCGATTACTAGCCCAATCACCAAAGCATACGTACTAGTAGGGAAGTTTGCCATAAAGTAATGAATAATTTTACTCATTATAACGATACCGATCACAAACCCTACTCCGAACACAGCAACGATATCCAATTGCAAATCATGAACAGCACCAAATACAGTCGTGTAAACACCCATCAAATATAATAAAAAGGAGCCGCTAATTCCAGGTAGGATCATGGCACTACTTGCAATAAACCCGGCAAGCAAGATAAAAAGATAATTTGAGATTGTTAAGTTCTGCATCGGTTCCGATTCAACGGTATGAAAAAAGGCCATAGAGCCTACAATGATTGCACCAATCACTAATAAAACGACATGTTGTGTTTTGAATGTATTTTTAGCATCAGATTTATTAAACAAAAATGGCAACACACCTATAATCAGCCCAAGAAATGCAAATTGAGTTGGACGTGGATGATGCTCAAATAACCATGTAACGACACCACTCAACAAATAAATTGATGCACCAACGCCGATTAGAAGTGGTGCCAAAAAGGCAAGATGTTTTTTCCATTCTTTACTGAGAAAACCGTTAATTGCTTCAATCAACCGGTCATAAATTCCTAATACTACCGCTATTGTTCCCCCACTTACACCTGGAACGACATCGCTCGCCCCCATTAAGATTCCCCGATAAATATTTCTCCATTCCATCTGATTAATCTCCTTCTAGAAAGGTTATGTACTATAGTTCAAAGCCTATCATACCAAATATAAACAGTTTTTTATATACAGTTAATGATAGTTAACATAATTTTTAACTATTTGCTATTACATCACAAGCAAACAAAAAGAGCCTTCATCATAGCCATGGTTTTGGTTGGATGAACGCTCCTTATGTTTAACTCGATACATTTTATCTTTTAATGTTTTCGTCTTTCTTGTTCTCATGTCGGCAAAGGTATATAAACCTCTATTCAATTCAGGATTATAATTCCCTTCTCTTTCCATTCTTTCACGATACTTTTTCGCTTTGCTTTTAGCCATTTTACACACTCCTTGTTTATACTACTTCTTAAAAACAAAGTACATGTTTATCATACCAGATTAGGCTTGCAGTTTGAATACAATAAGTGTATATTATAATCAAGCTATCTTGTTAAGCAAGTTAGCTTGATTTAAAACAGGTATATTGCATAACAAGATAGAGGTGGTTACATGTCTTCACGAAGTCAATTACTCAAGGGAATCTTAGAAGGATGCATTTTAGCAATCATCAATTCACAAACAACATACGGTTATGAGCTATCACTAAAGCTACAAGAAAATGGACTATCAAATGTAAGTGAAGGTTCCATTTATCCGATTCTGCTCAGGCTTCAAAAAGAGCAACTAATTATCGGAACGATGCAGAAATCAGAGACAGGTCCTAAACGTAAATACTACACACTTACTCCACAAGGGAAAGAGACGTTGCGAAATTTTGAAAAGCATTGGGAAAGCATCAAAAGTCCTGTAGATAACATCTTAAAACAAGGAGGGCAATAAGGATGAATGCGAAACAGCTAATTGCATTAAACAATCAAAAAAGAGAAATGTTGAATGAAAATAATCTTTCCTATTATGAGGAGATGCTTGTGTACTTAAGGTTATCGATTAACAAATCTGAACAACAGACAGAAGAATTATTAAATGAGCTTTTGGATCACTTATTGGATGCACAAACTCGTGGGAAATCAGCACAGGAAGTTTTCGGAGAAGATCCGAAAGCATATTGCAAAACCTTAGCAAACGAATTGCCTGCTGAGAAGACTAAAAATAATGTTACTTATTACAGCTATCTTATTTCTATGTTTTTAGGAGAAGTGGCATTAATTGTTGGGATCGTTAGTTTTTTCTTTGACACCCCCCCTACCGTTTCTATAGGTGGAGGAGCTTTACTATTAGTAGTAATTCTTAGTATGCTCTTTCTGTCTATTTTCGCTATATTTTCTTGGCTGCGGTGGATAAGCGGAAAACAGTTGAGTAAAATCAAAGAATTTTTTAGAGTATTTATACTTCTATTAGCTATTAATGGTATAGGTTTTGTTCTCGTTTCCTTCATCCCCGACTTTGGACGAGAGATTACCGTTACAACACCAGGACTGCTCATACCTGGAGCGATACTTTCGATATTTGCATTCATCATGAACAGGCGCTATAAAATCACCAAGGGCTAATAATTTTATTCTATTTCCATCCTTAAACATAAATAAAGCCCTGCACGGGAGGCAGGGCTTCTATCATTCACTTTCTATAAACGTTAGTTCTGGTACCAGCTGCGACATATGCTGCTTTATCTCTTCATAGTGCTCAGCAGCATTTGGTAGGTCTTCATCGGTTAGTTGGTACATTGGAAGCACTTGATAGTTACTCCAGTTTTGATACTTCACATACGTTGGCAAGAATTTTGGATCCTGTACCTCGACCGTTTTTTCTTCCCCAGTCGTTGTAACTTCTATATCAAATTGAACGACACCGCCAATTTGACGATAAAACTCATCCTGCGCAGAAATAAAATTACCTAATGAATAGGATACAAACGTTTTGTTGCCATTCTTACCTTCAACCCAGTCGACAGGCTGTAACACGTGTGGGTGATGGCCAATGACAGCTGTTACCCCATGGTCAGCCGCAAGCTGGACTAAATCAATTTGTTCTTGATTTGGCATACGCTGATACTCTGTTCCAAAGTGAAGGCTTAAAATGACAACATCAGATAATTTCTTGGCCGCTTCGATATCAGCGACTATTTTTTCTTGATCAATTAAATTAACTAAATAATCTTTCCCTTCAGGAACAGGAATTCCATTCGTACCATATGTGAAGCTTAGGAATGCTACGTCAATGCCTTCTTCGGTCTCCATCACGCGGATATTTTGCCGATCAAGATCGTCTTTGTATGCTCCTGTATACATCATATCTATCTTTTCCCAATGACTAATGGCATTTTGAACCGCTTGTTCTCCACGATCCAATGTATGGTTGTTAGCAATTGATACGACATCTACCCCAATTCCTTTTAGGGCATCTCCTACTTCATACGGACTATTAAACCTTGGATAAGTCGATAAACCAAGGTCTGTACCACCAATCATCGTTTCTTGATTAGCGATGGTGATCGTCGTATCGTCCAAAAATGGTTTAACATTTTCAAACATTGGCATAAAATCATAGCCTGATTCAGTTCTTGCATCTTCATAAACAGAGCTGTGCACTAGGATGTCTCCAACCGCTGCTATGCTAATTTCTTGTGTAACCGTTTCTGGTTCCTCTGGTTCTTCGGGTTCTTCTTCAACTACTGGTTCTTCTATCTCTTCTACATCAGTTGGCTGATTCTCTTGTTCGGTCGTTTCATTGTCTTTCTCTCCGTTACTGCATGCAACTAGCCACGTTAACAATAAGCAACTAAAGACTAGTACTATCAATCGTTTATACATCGTCATTACTCCCCTTAACTGCTGTATATTCTTCACCCATCTTACATCAAATGACAAAGTATGCCTAATTTTTTCATTATAAGTGCTTGTTCAACAACCTCTATTATTAGACGTAAAAGAATCATAATAGTTTCGTTACTATTGGTTTCTCCAATTTGTTTATACTCATGCTCGAAAAGGTTAATAAAATACAAATAACTAGAATAGACTGAATTGATTAAGTAACAAAGGGGCTGACAGAATTGAACGACTTCTTACGTAGTGCTTCTTTTGAACATCAATTTTGGTTGCAAATTTTAGGAGACCATTCTCGATTTATTCGTGATTCTTTATATCCAAAGGAAACAGAGGATATCGAACAAGCAAAAGTGTTTGTTAACCAATTTGATCAATTGCTTGCCCAAGCAAAATCAATCGACGACCATAATGCGATTGCTTTTACAAAAAAAGCAGAAGGTCTTACTGAAAAGTTAAAGGCTTTTAAGTTCTCAATCATGCGAAGGCAATTGACCGGAACAATTGGCATTCATTTATCACCTACGTTCGTTAATCATATGGTCAATGAATTAGAAGAATATGAGCTTGTCCTAGGTTATTTAAAACAAGGAGATGTTCCCCCAATCTTCCACGAACTTCATCATCACTTAATTTGGCTAGTCGATGCATCTGGTCATGCAGGTGCTATTAATGACCGTATGGATGGTGTGGAAAAAAGGCTAAAAATGAAGAGTAAAGATTTTACCAAGCAGTTCAACAACTTTTACTTAAAGGCAATTGAGTTAACTGGCTACCTTCGCTCGGACATTAAAGCATTCCCAGCTTTAGAAAGGTTTAATTCTGATGTTGAAATAGAAATGCACTTATTTCGAACGTTTCTACATGAATTAGAAGAAATGGAGCTCTCCGAAACCGTCTTGGGTACGTTCTCAGGATTAATGGCTGACCATATGCTTCGTGAGGAATGCTATTATTTAATCAAGCTTGCTCAATCAACGAATAAACCAGCACCAAACTGTGACCCAACCAAACCACGAATACCAGATGCGCAATGAGAGAAGGGAAACCTTCTCTTTTTATTTGCGCTGTTTTCGGGAAAACTATCTGCATATCCGCTATACTTGTGACGAGGTGATAAACGTGGAAAATATGAATAAAGCAATTGCGTATGCAACAAAAAAACATGATGGACAGCGGAGAAAAGCCGAGGATATCCCCTATATCTCACACCCTTACCGTGTCGCTATGCTATTATCACAACAACAATGTGAGGAAGAAGTCGTTATTACAGGGATCCTTCATGATGTAGTGGAAGATACTGATGGAACGTTAGCTGAAATAAGTGAACTTTTTGGAAAAACAGTTGCCGCACTTGTGGAATATGCGAGCGAACCGGATAAATCTCTTTCATGGGAAGAACGGAAAAAACACACGATAGAAACGATTAAAAATGCGCCAATTCAAGCAAAACTTGTCGTCTGTGCAGATAAGATTGATAACCTCTCATCAATTTCACAAACCTATGCGCAAATTGGCGATGACGTGTGGAAATCATTTAAACGAGATTACGACAGTCAAAAATGGTATTATACTTCAGTTTACAACAGCCTTATTCATGGTATAGATGAAGAGGAGCGTCCAGCCTTGTTTACTGTCTATCAAAAGCTATTAACACAATTTTTCGAGACTAAATAACATAGTCGTTCGGACAACATGTGGTATTTACGGTAAAAATCAGTTATAGTCTATGTTGTTCACATACATATTAATTAGATTTAAATGGAGGTTATTATGGAAGATATTCTGAAATTGAAGGATAAAGTATTCGTTGTAATGGGCGTCGCAAACGAGCGTAGTCTTGCTTGGGGAGTGGCTAGATCACTTTATCAAACAGGAGCTAAACTTATTTTCACATACAGAAAAGAACGTTCATTAAACAAGTTGACTAAATTACTCGATGAACATAGTTTACCTGCGGAATTAATTGTTGCATGTGATGTTACTAATGATGAAAGCATTAAGCAGGCATTTACTGAAATAGGTGAGAAAGCCGGCAAAATCGATGGTATCGTTCACTCTATTGCATTTGCTCATGGAGAAGATCTAAAAGGAGAATTTATCAACACTACAAGAAGTGGCTACGCGTTTGCTCAAGATACTAGCGCATATTCGTTAATAGCTGTTGCAAGAGAAGCGAAACCCTATTTATCTGATAGTGCTTCTATCGTGACGATGAGTGCATTGGGTGCAGAACGAGCGCTTGAAGGATACAAAGTAATGGGGATTGCGAAAGCAGCCTTAGAATCTTCTGTAAAATATCTGGCACTAGAATTAGGAAAAGATAACATCCGTGTTAATGCTATCTCAGCAGGTCCGATTCGTACACTTGCAGCAAAAGGCATTCCGTCGTTTAATCAAATGTTACATGAGATCGAGACCAAAGCACCACTAAAAGCTAATGTTACCCAGGAAGAGGTCGGTGACATGACGGTTGCAATGTTAAGCCCAATTTCACGTGCAGTGACTGGTGAGGTTGTTCATGTTGATTCAGGGTATCATATTATCGGATAAACATTTTGAAGTAAAGGAGGATATAAATGGTCTATCAAAAAGAACAGACCTTTTTATTTGAGGATGATGGGCAATTTCCAAACAACCCTAAACTTCCTTTGCTCCTATATCCTCAGGTGATGGATAATCCCGAAAAAGTCGAGAATTTACTCCACAGTCATAATTGGACAAACAGTTGGACCGGCGGTGTGTTCGATTTTCACCACTTTCATAGTAATACCCATGAAGTATTAGCTGTGTTACGAGGGAAGGCTGCGATTATTTTTGGTGGAAAATGTGGCTTGAAGTTACGCGTAGCTGCTGGGGATGTTGTAATAATACCCGCCGGTGTCAGCCATAAAAATGCTGGTTCGAGCGATGATTTTGCCGTGATGGGTGCTTATCCAAACGGATTCAATTACGACTTGAAAACTGGCAAACCAGAAGAACATGATGAAAATTTGAAACGAATTATAAATGTGCCTTTGCCAGATTATGATCCTATCTTCGGTACAGATGGTCCAATTTTAGATATTTGGCATGAAAAATATTAGCGACAATGTTTTAGTTTTCTTCCGTTCGGGTATCGCTTTATTATAGCCATTTTTCAACCAATCATAGGAGAAAGGATGGATATCATATGGCAAGAAAAGCACAATACCAACCAACTAAAAGAACAGGTATTCAATTATCTTCTGCCCAAGAGGTTCATTACAACAAAGAATTTAAACAGGCAGACATAGCTGGTGGCTATCGCAAACAGAGAATGAAAGAAATTGAATATTCTTAGAGGGCTTTCCACCCTCTTACGAAGCGAGCTTGAATTATTCAAGCTCGCTTTTTTGCATTCTATATTATAAAAATAAAGACTATTTTCATAAGTTTATTACTTTATAAACTGCAGAGTTGAAGTGAAATCCGACGTAACTTGGAGAGTGCTTGCACCGCTCCGGAAAGCGACTGCCTGGAGCGGAAATCACGAGCACTACGTTACGTCGGAGTTTAGCCATTTTGCACAACAACAACAACAACAACAACAACAACCTTTTATAAAACAACCAAAAAACACGTGAATTGCATATCAGCATTCACGTGTTAATAATATATTTCTATAAAACTCTCACAATGGAAAAGAATTATCCTAATGCAACGTCTAGAATCATCATGACAGCAAAGCCAATCATCAAACTCATGGTTGCAAGCTGCACATTTCCTTTTTCCTGTGATCCCGGTATAACTTCCTTTGCCACTACAAAAATCATTGCACCTGCTGCAAAGCTTAGTGCATATGGCAGTAATGGTTCAATAAATACAACAGCCAACGCACCTATAACGGCCGCCACTGGTTCCACCATTCCTGAAAACTGACCATAATAAAAGCTTTTTCTTCTCGACATTCCTTCTTTTCGCAATGGAAGAGACACTGCCGCCCCTTCAGGAACATTTTGAATACCAATACCAATCGCTAAAGCAATCGCACCTGAAAGTGTTGCAGAACTGAAATTCGCCGCTAAGGCACCGAATGCTACACCAATCGCAAGACCTTCTGGGATATTATGAAGTGTAATAGAAAAGACTAGCATCGCAGTACGATGTTTTGCCTTACGATCTTTAATGTCCTTAAAATATGAATTTTCATCGATAAATGGCAAGACTCGGTCGACAAGCATAAGGAAAATACCGCCTAACAAAAAACCGATTACTGCTGGGATATAACCAGGTATACCCTGTTCTTCTGCCATCGCAATTCCTGGCGCAAGCAAAGACCAAAAACTGGCTGCAATCATAACCCCACCAGCAAATGCTAACATACTATCAAATAATTTCTGGCTCGGCTGTTTCGAGAAAAATACTGCTGATGCCCCAACTGCTGTCGCCAGCCATGTAAATAAAGTAAATATAAACGCTTGAATAATTGGAGTAAGCTCCATAAACCATTGAACCAAAGCATATCTCCCCTTCGTTGAGCATGATCATTGATGCATATATTGCTCGTTTTAGCCTTAGACACTTTTGTTGGTCTAGGCAAAAACATTACTTCCTTAGTCTATGCCCACACTATTCGAAGTGTCAATGTTTTTGATAAATAATTTCTACTTAATGTCGTATTTTCGCTTTAATTCAGGTGGTGCGATTCGAACAATTCGTTGTAGGATAATGCTAATTACAGCAACATCGTCGACTATTCCTAAAGCGATTATTGGATCAGGAATAACATCAAACGGAAATATCGCATAACCAAACATCAGTGAAATAGCTAGCAGTTTATGGACAAATTTTACCTTTTTACTAACGAAAAACTCAGCGAAAAATGGTATCGATTTTTTTAGTTTAAAAATAAACTTTAACCTTTTCCACAAACGTATCAAATGAGCTTTCTCCTTTTTTAAAATTTTTATTACTATTTTGTTATAAGTTTGCATATATTATTTTAATGTATATAAAGAAAAACCAGTGAGATCGCTCCCTTCACTGGTTTTTCACGACTATTATACCGATTTTTTCTTTGATGCTTTTTCACGTTCGTTTTTATTTAAGATTTTCTTACGAAGGCGAATTGACTCCGGAGTTACTTCACAATACTCATCATCATTTAGATACTCGATCGCTTCTTCTAACGTAAGCTTACGTGTTTTACGAATTGTTGCTGTTTGGTCCTTATTAGAAGAACGCACGTTAGTTAATTGCTTTTCTTTTGTAATATTTACTGTTAGGTCGTTTTCACGGTTATGCTCTCCAACGATCATTCCAGCGTATACTTCTGTACCAGGATCAGCAAAGATAATACCACGATCTTCAAGTCCCATGATACCATATGTTGTTGCTTTGCCATGTTCCAAGGCAACAAGTACACCACGTTGTCTTCCACCAACTTGACCAGGTACAACCGGCTCGTATTTATCAAACGTGTGATTAATAATACCAAAGCCTCGTGTTTGTGTCATAAATTCAGTAGAATATCCAATCAACCCTCGTGATGGTACTTTAAATTCCATACGAACTTGCCCATTACCGTGGTTAATCATATCAAGCATTTCACCTTTACGTGAACCTAGCGATTCCATTACAGCACCAGTGTGCTCTTCCGGAACATCTACTTGTACACGCTCAACAGGCTCACAACGAACACCGTCAATTTCTTTAATGATAACTTGCGGTTTAGATAATTGAAGTTCATAGCCTTCGCGACGCATGTTTTCAACTAAGATAGAAAGGTGTAATTCACCACGACCTGATACAATCCAAGCATCCGGTGACTCAGTTGGATCTACACGTAAACTAACATCTGTTTCCAGCTGTGTTAACAAGCGCTCTTCAATTTTTCTTGAAGTAATGTATTTACCTTCTTTACCCGCAAAAGGACTATTGTTAACTACAAATGTCATTTGCAAGGTTGGCTCATCAATTCTAAGGATAGGTAGCGCTTCTTGATGGCTTACTGGACAAACCGTTTCACCAACGTTAATGTCTTCCATACCAGCTACTGCGATAATATCACCAGTACTCGCTTCTTCAATTTCAATTCGTTTTAAACCAATGAAACCGAATAGCTTGGTAACACGGAAATTTTTCACAGATCCATCTTTTTTCATTAATGAAACTTGCTGACCAACTTTAATTGAACCACGGAAAACACGTCCAATTCCTACACGTCCAAGATACTCGTTGTAATCTAACAACGTAACTTGAAATTGTAGTGGCTCCTCTGAATTATCGACTGGAGCTGGAACGTTTTCGATGATTGTCTGGAAAACAGCTTCCATTGATTCTTCCTGTTCTTCAGGCTCATTACCAGAAGTTCCGTTCAATGCAGAAGCATACACTACTGGGAATTCTAATTGATTATCATCAGCACCAAGTTCAATAAACAAATCGAGTACTTCATCAATTACGTAAGCAGGGCGAGCACTTGGACGATCGATTTTGTTTAGAACTACAACAGGATTCAATTTCTGCTCTAAAGCTTTCTTCAATACAAATCGCGTTTGAGGCATAACTCCCTCATATGCATCCACAACAAGTAGAACACCGTCTACCATTTTCATAATCCGTTCTACTTCACCGCCAAAGTCTGCGTGTCCTGGTGTATCCATAATATTTATGTGTGTATCTTTATAATTAATGGCTGTATTTTTAGCTAGGATCGTTATTCCGCGTTCTTTTTCCAGATCGTTCGAGTCCATTGCTCGTTCATCTACGTGTTCATTATCACGAAAAGTTCCTGAATAACGTAGTAGCTGATCAACCAAGGTTGTTTTACCATGGTCAACGTGAGCGATAATAGCAATGTTACGAATATCTTGTCTTAATTGCATAATATACATTCTCTCCTCTTTCAACCGAGTTCGGTTCCGAATCACAACTAGGCTATTATACCATAAACTTTGTAAACTACGACTAAAATTTAATTGTAAACATCGCACCACCAAGTGATGAGCGGTCTGCAAGGATACTTCCACCAGATCTTTCTACAATCGCACGAGCTATCGCTAACCCAAGTCCAGTCTCTCCTCCTTCACCTTTTACAAAGCGTTGAAACAATTGTGGCATCAACTCTTGTGCAATGCCTTTGCCGTCATCTTCTATCTGAATAAGGATTATTCCATACTCTTCTTTAACAGTAATGAGCACTTGATTCGATGCATGGCGGACCGCGTTGGTAACAATATTCATCGTCGCTTGTAATAGCTTTTGCTGATCAGCATATAGACTTAGATTTGGTGCTGCTCGATGGACTAGCTTAATATTTCTTTCATTTGCTAATGGTAAGGCACGGTCTACTGTTAGTTTAATTAATTCTTCCACATTTATTTGTTCTTCTTGATAAATATTTTCCTCACTATCTAATTTGGCCAAAAGAATCATTTCATTAATGATTTTTTTCAGGCGTCCAATTTCAGCTACAACTACCTCTAAGCCTCGTTCTGCTGCCTCTTTTTCAAACACTCCATCGCGAATACCTTCTGCATAACCTTGAATAGTCATTAACGGTGTTTTTAATTCATGACTGGCATTTTGAAAAAACTGTCGTTGTGAGCGAATATACCGTTGTAATTCTCTTGCCATTTCTAGAACACTCTGTTCTACCTCTTTAATTTCACCACTCGCTTTGATTTCCTCAATATCATCGAACTTTCGTTTTTCAATCTTCTTCAACTGTATCTTTAATCTTGTAAGTGGTGTTACTAATCGTTTCGTTAAATAATGGCTTAATAAAATCGCTGCAGCAATTCCAATTACAAAAATAATTAATAGTCTTGTTAAGAAGGTTTGTTGAACGGCCTGCAAATCCACCAAAGGTGTTACTAAAATCAACTGCATACCAGAGCTAAGCGCTGTTAATGGAAGCTTTGAGACAACATATTGCGCGTTCCCTGCTTTCCATAACGGCTGGCCGTCTTCACTAAAATCATAGGTTTCAGCCCATTGCTGAACCATTTCTACTGGTAAATTAGAATAATAGATTGCATTAATATCTTCATCGTAAATAAACATTTGGATATTTTGATTCTCAAACAGCTCATTAAGTCGTTGTACATTATAGAAGCTTCTTTCCGAATAAAGTAAATTGACTAGAATTTCACCATTTTCCTGCAGTTGCCTTTTTTCATCTTGAATTAATAAATCAAGTAGTAAGGAATAAATCGAGATCGCCGCAACCGACATAATCACAATTAATAGTGTTGTAAAAGCTGCTGTCAACTGATATTGAAGCTTCATTGTTCATCCTCATTACTAGAACGCATCCGGTAGCCGTAACCCCATACTGTTTCGATTGGCAGTCCGTCCATTTTTTTTCTTAATCGTTTAATTAAATCATCTACCGCACGATCACTTCCAAAATAATCATCTCCCCAGATCCGGGTTAACAATTGATCTCTTGAAAAAGCCCGATTTTCATTCTGCATAAAAATGCTTAAGATATCAAATTCTTTAGCAGTAATTTCAATTTCTTCTCCTTGCCAAAATACGCGTCGATCATTTAATTTCAGCTCTAGTCCGCCAAGTTCAATCTCGTCTGGTTCTTGATTAGGGTTATGCATATCTTGGGATGATGGCGCTGACCTTTTAAACAAGCGCTTGACTCGTGCAACTAATTCTCTAGGGCTGAATGGTTTTGTTAAATAGTCGTCACCGCCTAATTCAAGACCGAGTATTTTGTCGACTTCATCGTCTTTAGCGGATATAATTATGATGGGCACTTCACTTTCTTGTCTAATCTTTTTACATAATTCATAACCATCCATGCCAGGTAACATAATGTCCAAGATCCACATATCCGGGGGAGTGGTTTTTGCCAGATCCCAAGCACGTTCAGCCGTTTCTACCATGGTAACGTCATAGCCCTCCTTTTTCAAATAGGCTGCCACGATATCGCGGATGTTAGGGTCATCCTCTACCACTGTAATTTTATAATTCAATAACTCCGCCTCCCTTATCTAGCACTATTTTCGCACATCTTGAGAAAAGCGCAAGCAGTAATAAAAGCGCATGTGCCTTGATCATCTCCGACAAGCTTAAGACAAGCCTCGTCGTGGCGTTCTTTGCAACATATTGGATTGGAGGTAGGCGCCGGAGCTGGCCGTGATAAATCCAGACATATAAGTTCTCCACATACAACAGTAATGTACAGTTTCCTTGAACCTAGTACAAATGCACACGTACATTTATCTCTCTATATGTGTTAATTCCACACTTTTTACACATTTATACCAAAAACTTACCGAAACTTTTGTCTACAATAGGTAATGTAAGAAAGAAACTATACTTTGTAAGAAAGGCGTGATTTTCGAATGAATAACAATGAAGACTATCACCGTAACGATAACCAACAGCATGATGATACTTACAACAATGAACAAAACGATAAACAAGCACCAGAATACACATACAGCTATGGAGCTTTCACCAATGAACAAGAAAACACAGAAGATAATGTTCAAGAAAACACAGCGCAGCACATTCCAATGGAAGAAGTCAGCGAAAGCAAAACTGAAGAACCAGTTGTTCCATCTTCGCAGCAAAGGACAAATCAGAAACAACCGAAACGAAATGGCGTGCTTGGACATATCATTAGTGGTGTAACTGGTGGATTGTCTGTTGCCATTGCTGGTACTGTTTTGTTTACAACGGGTGTGATTCCACTTGAGCAATTAGGTTCAACACCAGAAGTAAATCAATCTGGTATTACATCACCCGAAGCAACACCAACTTCTAGTATAGTTCGAACGGTTAATATGGGTGATACCGATTTATCAGGTGCTATTGAAAACGTCTCTGAGGCTGTCGTTGGTGTTGCTAATATTCAGCAAGCAAGTCTATGGACAGAATCACAAGATGCAGGTACTGGTTCAGGCGTAATTTATAAAAAAGAAAATGGTAAAGCATACGTAGTAACAAACAATCACGTCGTTGAAGGTGCAGGAGCATTAGAAGTGATTTTAGCTAGTGGAGAACGTGTGGAAGCACAATTGTTAGGTGCCGATCAATTAACTGATCTAGCAGTCCTGGAGATTGACGCAAGTAAAGTAACACAAGTAGCTACGCTCGGTACTTCTGACAACCTAATTATAGGAGAGACAGCAATTGCAATCGGTAACCCATTAGGAACTGATTTTGCAGGATCGGTAACAAAAGGGATTATTAGTGGACTGGAACGATCCGTTGATATTGACCTTAATTCTGATGGCGTCTCTGATTGGACAACAGAGGTTATACAAACAGACGCAGCAATAAATCCAGGCAATAGTGGGGGAGCATTAATTGACGCTAACGGCGAAGTTATCGGCATTAACTCGATGAAGGTTGCCTTACAAGCAGTAGAAGGAATTGGCTTTGCGATACCGATTGATGCAGCAAAACCAATTATTGAACAACTCGAGACAAATGGTTCTGTTTCACGACCATTTATGGGTATTACCGCAGTTGGTTTAGATACAGTGCCAACTCGTAACAAACAACAAACCTTACAATTAAGTGAAGATGTAACAGAAGGAATCGTAATTGCGCAAGTTCAACCGAACACACCAGCAGATCAAGCAGGTATTGAACAATATGATGTTGTTACTGAAGTTGACGGACAACCAATTTCATCAATGATGGATTTGAAAAAGTATTTATATAACGATACGAAGATTGGCGATTCCATTGAAATCACTTTCTATCGTGATGGAACTCAACAAACGACAACATTAACATTAAGCAACCAAGGTACAGAAGCAATTACAAACTAAACTTTCTTTATGGCCTCCCCCTTTGGCCAAAAGGAATTAACATAGATAGAGGGTGTAGCAAAGTTTAGAACTTTGCTACACCCTCTTTATCTTTGGCTTTTTCCAAAAGATTGTTGTTTTGCGCAAAATATCTAGTATGCTACGTAGTGCTAAACAGGTGCTGTAGAGGAGGCATGAACTGCAGTCGGTGAGTTGATGACGGCCACCACTGCGCTTATCTGTGACAAAAGAGGCATTATTAGAATTGTGCGGCCACCAGCGCACTTATTTGAGTGAATATGTTGTTTCAACGATTTGATATCGGTAAATAAGTGCTGTGGTGGCCGTCAAATCCTCGATACTGAAAATTCAAACGAAATAAGCGCTTATATGGCCGCTCAATCCGGTTAGCCCCTCTGCTGTTAGTATAGCTAGTCGCATTGGCAAAAATCTCGAGCAGTATGTCGCATTTCACTTCATAAAAAAGCTCCAAATTTTACGGAAAGAGCCCTAGTTTTTGCCGTCCTCTTTTTAAGCCTTTAGCCTCCAAAGAAGAAATCAAAAATATTACTAGCTCCAGATGCCTGTTTATTATAAAACTCAGAATACCCACAGTCTTTGCAATACACAACAACAAATTGGTTGTTTTGAACATCAAACATTTTAGAAAAACCAGTGCCCGTCATTGCAACCTCTTTTTGATCCGCGTCGGTACTTCCACATTTTATACAACCTTTTTCTGACATATTATCATCCTCCTATAAAATAATACGAAGAGATATAAGGGATAGTTTCACATTTCAAGGAATTTTATGATGTATAATTATAGAGAAAGAGGTGTTCTTCATGCGTATTGTGCAACTCGGTGAAGGTGATGAAATTCCTTATGAGTTACTATTTTCGGCTGATCCAAGTAAAGCTATGATTAATCGCTATTTAGAAAAAGGAACGTGCTTCATGGCTGTTGAAGCAACTAAGGTTATAGGCACTTTTATCTTGCTCAAATCAAGTGAAAATACAGCCGAAATCATGAACATCGCAGTCTCCGCTGACTTTCAAAATCAAGGAATTGGAAAAAGACTAATTGAACATGCAAAGCTACAAGCCAAGCAGTGGGGTTGTCGCCACATAGAAATTGGGACGGGAAATTCCAGTATTGGTCAACTAGCCTTGTATCAAAAATGCGGATTTCGTATTACTGGTGTGGATCACGATTTTTTCATAAGAAATTATGATGAACCGATAATAGAAAATGGCATTGCTTGTCGTGATATGATTCGCTGACGTATGCAGTTATAGGAATGCGAAACAGAAAGGAATTTATAAAGATGACAATGGATTGGAAGCAATTTGAGGATTACATATCAAACAAAATGAAAAAAGACCACATTGCTGGTTTAGCAGTAGCCATCTCCCAGCACGGCGAACTTTTATATCAAAAAGGCTTTGGATACCGTGACATCAATGATCAACAAGCGGTCACACCTGAAACCATTTTCGGTACTGCCTCGATTACTAAATCGTTTACAGCAGCATCGATTATCATGCTACAGCAAAAGGAGAAGCTTTCAGTCGATGATCCAGTCTCTAAATATATTCCTGAGCTCACGATCTCAGGCGTAAACGTAGATTCAATTAAGATCCACCATCTACTTTCGCACACTTCCGGATTACCTCCCATTACACGAAATGAACAATTGACAAATCTACAAGCTCACTTAACGTATTTGCGAAATACATCAATCCAACTGCTCGGTGAGCCTGGCACTTATTTTAGTTATTCCAATGACGCATTCTTATTGCTGGGGATAATAATCGAGCGGGTTTCTGGAATAACGTACCGTGAATTCATCACAAAGCATTTCTTAGAACACTATCAGATGAATCGAACGACATTTTATTTAGATAATCTTGCGGTTTTTGATAATGTATCAACTCCATATACATATAGCAAAAAACAAAGTCAATTCGATGTTGAACCTTGGCCAACACTTGGAAATTATGCAGTTGGCGGCGGCATTCGTTCAACAGTACTTGATTTGTTGAAATACGGCGAGCATTATTTTGGTGTAAATAAGGGCGAATATAATCAGATGTGGCAACCCCACATCTATGTGAAGCCGCGTGAAGATTACGGTTATGCACTTGCCGTTACAGAAAATTACAATGGCGTGACTTTAGTAAGACATAGTGGCGGTCAGCATGGTGTCTCGTCCTATTTCGGGTTTATTCCTGAAAAGCATATCGTGATTTCTGTGCTTACGAATGTTACCGGCGTACCAGTTAACGACGTATGGTTAGCAGCAGTGAATACCGCACTTGGTTTACCTGTTGATCAGCAGATTGACGTTGGAGAAAGTAGCTCCCTCTCTGCTCAGGAAGGTATACGCTTTACCGGAAAATATACTTCTGCTGAAGGAGATACTTTTGAAGTTAAGCTTTCTCATAACAAGGTTGTTGCTGTTGTCGAAGGGACCGAATACGATTTAGAACAATTAGATCAACAAACATTAATCGTAAAAATTGAAAACTTTACGCTTCCATTTTTGATGGATGACAACAACCTAGCATGGGCCGTTCGATTTGGCATGCGGGTATTGAGGAAAATAAGAGATTAACAAAATGGCTCTTTATGTAAGATTGTTGCTTTTAAACTTCATAATTGAAGTAAACTCCGGCGTAGTACTTAGGTGCAAGTGGCGATTAAGGTTGAGAGACAAGTTCGGCGTTTTTTGGCGGCCACCAGAGCGCTTATTTGTGACAAAAAGGGCATCATTTGAATTGTGCGGCCACCAGAGCGCTTATTTAACCAAAAGGCACATGAATAAGATCAATTCTTAGTAGATAAGGGCTCTCATGTCCGCTAAATCATCAAATCTGTGATTTCAAGCGAAATAAGCGCCCTGGTGTCCGCTTAGATCAGCTTTACGGGGCGACAGACCTTCGTACTACCCCGTTCTGGAAAGGGCGTACTATTGAATAGCGCTTTGATTTAGTAGATGTAGCACTTGTGCTTTTGGGTGGAAGCACTATCCCAAGGTTACGTCGCATACTAGCTATTTTGCGTAATAACCACAAACTTTTACAAAACAGCCAATATAAAAAACGAGTTTGGCAGAACCAAGCTCGTTTTCCTGATTTTAGTTTTGAACAAATTCTATTTCATCCCCACTTACCTCTACATCCGCTGGAACCTGCACATAAATAATCGTGTTTTCTCTTATATTGTTTACATCATGACCCATGCCCTTTTCTCCTGTGAACTGTGTTATCGTAAATTCCTTATTAAATTTCACAATATTAATGCTCGCTCTGTAAGGGCTATTTATCATGAGCTCGTTATTACGGTATGTTATATTTGAAGCCTGCAACAAATCTGTAACGTCAATATTGTCAAAATAAGCTTTCGTTCCATACTCCGTTACATCAATCTTGTTATCTGCATTTTCTTTTTTCTCTACAAAAATAAATGCGTTATAGTCACTTTGGTTAATCGTTAACTGACTGCCATCCACTTCAAATTGCCAATCTTCTTTTACAGTTATACCTTCCAATTGATCCACGTTACCTTGTAATGCTTGGTTGTACATATTAGTTATTAAATCATCCCGATTTTCCAATTCAGCAGTATCAGTGGATGCAGCTGGTTTAAAACTATCTTTTGGCATAAAATAGTACAATACAGTTGCACATAACAACACAATGCCATAACCTATAAATATCCATTTAATTCGATTAACTAGAATTGGCTTCTTAGCATTTCCAAGACGTCTCAAAATTAAAAATACGAAAGCACCTATCCCGATTATTGTTAAGATTGGCAGTATGCTAATCATAATCATCCTCTTACCTCCATGCGATTGGAGATTAAAACAGCTCCACTATAAAGGGTAATTACAGTAAGTAGAACCTTTCCTAAAAATAGCAACATCGAGCTTTCCCCAACATAAAAGTTAAAGAATTTTGCAACATAGGTTGATTGGCCAAACGCTCTAGCCTCAAGAAATAAAAACCCTGTAAATAGCGCCGGAATAAACACAATTAATAATTTACTAAGCTGTCCCAACACGCCGAAAAAGTATCCAAATGAAGCTACTAAGAAAATATATAATGTTGTTGAAACAATACCCACTAAGAGCTCACTGACTGTGTGCAATTCTCCAGCGATAAACTGAAAATCAAACAAGTACAATACTCCAACTTTCACGAGAAAGCTTGCTAAAATCGATGTAACAGCTCCGATAAGACTTGCTGTCAACAGAAAAGCAATATTAGATATATTACTGCTGATTCGGTTTGTAACAAACACAAAATCTACGTATTTATTGCCTTTGGTAGTAATAATAATTGCATTAACAAATGCCCATATCATCGTGAAGCCGATGATTAAGTCTCCAGAAAAATAACGCATATCTATGCTATAAGACATAGAGCTCGTAGAATAATTTCCCATTCCAGCAAACGAAAAAAGGATGGCAATAATTTGTGCAACAAGTAAGGAACTGAATACCCCAACATATGCTTTCAACTTAAATTGGTATTGCTGCTTTACAACTTCATTTAAATTAGCCTCTGTTAAAAACATCATCGATTCCCCCTTTGGTCTTGTTCGTTAAATAGACGCATAAATCATCAGCAGATACTGGTGTGACTTCCAAACCTGTTGCATGTATAGCGGCATCATTTTTAACAACCACGTACGTCCCATTACTTCCAATGCTTTGGCGATGAAATACTTCTCTTCCTCTCAACAATTCATTAACCGTCTCTGTATTGCCGCGTACGCCAATTGCATAGTTTTTTAAATCCTCGACAGGTAAATGAAGAGCTTTTTGTCCATCATTAATGAGCAAAATATCTTCTAGAAGATCATCAATTTCATTTAATAAGTGACTCGACAAGAGAATTGTTCTCGGATGATTTATATAGTCTTTTAATAACGCACGGTAAAAATCTTTACGAACTGCTGCGTCCATTCCTGTTGTGGGCTCATCGAAGATAGTTAGTGGGCATCTTGCTGCTAATCCAAAGATCATATTGAATGTGCTCGTCATTCCTTTTGATAAACTCGCATGATAACTATTGAGGTTTAAAGAGAAGTAGTTCGATAATCGCATTGCTAAGTCCATATCCCAGTGCTGATAAAACAGTTCCGCTGTATCGAGGACTTCTTGCAATCTAAAAGCAGCAGGAAATGTCAGTTGATCATCTATAAAGACCATATTTTTTGATACCTTCAGATTGTTAAAAGGTTTCTGCGAAAACACGCGTATCTCTCCTGAGGTTTCATTCAAATAACCCGCAATAATCTTAAGCAGTGTTGTTTTACCTGCTCCATTTCTTCCAATTAAGCCAGTAATTTTATTTTCCTCAATTGTGAAAGATAATTCATTTAATGCCTTTCCCTTACTATAGGCTTTTGTTAATCCACTACATTCAATCACCTTCATTTTGCATCCCCCTCACTGTCGTTTTTCACTTGTTTGATCATTTCAATTAATTCCTGTTCATCCACATGTAGTCTTTCTGCTTCTAAAACCACGTCTATTACTAATTGTTTTAGTGTTTGATTTTTCCTTTTCGTCAGGATTAGCTGCTTCGCTTCTGTTGATACAAACATACCAAGCCCTCTTTTCTTATATAAAATCATTTCATCTGCTAGCAAGTTAAGTCCTTTCGCTCCTGTTGCGGGGTTAATATTAAACATCTCTGCAAGTTGATACTGCGAATACATTTTCTCATCTTTTTGAATGTTGTCATTCAGTATTTCGGTTTCTAACCATTCTGCAATTTGAACGTAGATTGGTTTTGTACTATCCGGATTTAGAATCAAAGCGAAGCCTCCTTCCACACGATTAGGTTAGTGCATTAGTACTGTAATGTACTATACAATATATATTATGCTAAAATCAAGAAAAACTTTCCAAATTCCATAAAAAAAAGACCCTCAAATAACCGAGAGTCAGTTTTTATAGATGTTTCATCAATTATTGAAACTTCACTCGCCAAATAATCGTAGTAGATAATAATAAACAAAAGGAGGTTTTTCGATGTTTGACAAGTTTATCAAAAAAGTAATGAAGCATAGTGGAAGTAGCAGTAAGCGCAAATACCGCAGTCGCCATTATAGTTCCAGCAGCCATCGTAAATATCGTCGGTATAGTAGCAGTAGTAACGATCACAAACGATCTCCGTTTCATGGTAGTCACAGATATAAAAGAAAAGGCTATGGAAGCAGTAGCTAACTTAGCTGATCTATAGCCATATCAAGATCACTTTTTATTTCTTTTGTATTAGAATAAGGTTGGTCTATACCAAGCATCCGTTTTAATAGGCGCCTAGTAGTAGCGTGCAATGATAACTCTTCGGTCCAAGGACGGCCTTTTTTAACTCCGGCGTTATAGCCGGAATATAGTAAGAAGAGTAGTAAATCGCCTAGGTCATAATAATCCTGCCTAAATAGATCAGCCTTGTTTTTATGTTGTGAAGCGTCTGTTCCCAGGCCAAAATCTATGATGTAAGGTTTTTCCTTATTCACAATCACATTAGGGATTCTAAGATCACCGTGAATAACCCCTTGCGCGTGCACATATTCAATGACCTCTAATAGTTGTCGAATAAGTAACAATGCCTCTATTTCTTTATATGTTTGTTTATCATAAAATAAAACGTCCTCAAAATTCCTACCCTTTATATATTCCATTGAAAAAAAACAGTCCTCGTTGTATGTAAAAGATTCAATATATGCTGGTATATTAGGATGATTCAACATGTTAAGTATTTTAATCTCTTGCTTATAAATCTGACTGATCTCTTGCCTTTTCTTACTCTTTGTCATCTGTTTTACTACACATAACGCGTCACTCACAAGATTGGTGCAGAGATAGGTTATTCCGTAGCTACCAACTCCAAGTATTGATTTCACCTTATATCGTTCGTAAATAATCGTATCTTTTTTATAATGGCGATCCGTCAAAAGACGGTATCCTCTCTTTATTAATTTTTTTAAACCTTCCACAGCAAATCACACTCTCCGTTATAATAAACGCATATTTACACACATAAATCCCTTCCATCATAAGATGAACAAACACGTGATGAAAGGAGTGGGTACTTATGCATACTCCGTTGCTCTACACTGCCCTCGGCGACTCACTTACTATCGGAAATGGTACTTACTTTAGTGCAGGTTTCGTTGACCGTTACGCTTACAAGTTAAGTAGCCAATACCAGTGTCACGTGATAACTAGATTGCACGCCAAACCTAAACTCACATCTACAGAACTGCTTCTTATGGCTGAACAGCCTGATGTAATAGAAGACATTGCAAATGCTAAAATCATTACAATTACGATTGGCGGAAACGATTTAATTCAGGCCAATAAAGATTATAAGAAAAGTGATGATCCACAAGTTTTTAGAAAAGCGCTCGCTTTGTTTCACAAGAATATACAGCTGCTTATTGATCATATTCGTAACATTAAAGGAGCAGACAATTATATTATTCAAGTTGTCGGTTTATACAACCCACTTCCTGATTTGGCTCACAGTGAATCATGGGTGCAACGATTTAATTCGACACTTCAGTTAATGGAATCCCGAAAAGTCTCCTATATTGATATTTATAAACCTTTTGATTTTTATAAAAATAAAGTCAGATCCGGAATTCACCCAAATGGGCGCGGATATCAGATTATTGCTAATCGATTAGAGGAAAAAAATATAATATGATAATCATCTTTGATCTGTTTTAAATTTTACCATATAACGCATAAGAAAAGCGCAAGCGTCCGTTTAGCAACGTACGGACTGAGCCGTAGGACCAGAGTATGCTTCGAAGCGTCACCTCGCACGAAGAAAATTGCATTGTATTTTCGAGGAGATAAAGGCAACATGCCCCTGCATAAGGGGGTTGTCGACGTTGGACGGCAAGTCCGCTCTTAGTCGACCCTCGACAAACCTGGAGTCGATGTTGACTTATCGTGTCATGAGGTGAGGGAAGTCTCGCTAGTTGCTGGACGCTGGAGCTAGACACATGCACAATTTTTTAAAAAGAGTCATCCCAAGACTAACTCTAGGATGACTCTTTTCATTATTCATATAAGATTGAGCTTACTTGATTTTCATCTAAATAATCTTCATACTTCTCATGGTCTTCATTTACCCCGATATAATTGCCGTGCATATCGGTTAATATAAATCCTTCTACTTCTTCTGCACTACCGACTAATTCATCCGAATTAAAAAACATGTTGTCAAAGTCTTTTTCTGTGTCATAGAAATCGGAAGGTCCCTCTGATGAGCCCCACGCACTTACACGTTGCCATGAATCCTCTGCATCAAAAATTGTCGATTCTTCCTCATCGACGGATGATTCCATCTCATTCACGCTTGGATGGATGACATCTTCCTCTGCCGGTCTGTCACGGGAAATTCGATGATCCGCATGTTCAATACAGCGGAGTGACGTTGGCATCGCCAACATTCTGTCTTTATCGATGTCGGTCCCGCATACTTCACATTTCCCAAACGTTCCAGCTTCTATGGCTTGTAACGCTTTATTTATATCTTTCACTTCTTCTTCGGCGTGGTCATTTAAAGCGATGTCTTTTTCTCGCTCATAGAGCTCTGTTCCTTGGTCCCCCGGATGATTGTCGTAGCTTGAAAGGTCGCCCATGGATTCTTTTATTAATTCGTACTGCGTTCCAAAATGGTCCTCTATTTGAGCATCTAACTCTTGCTTCCGCTCCAATAACATTTCTTTACATTTATTTTGCTCTGTTACAGTGATCACGTATAATCGCCTCCTGACAATCATGTCTTCAATGGGGCAGTTATAGTATAACCGTTAACAGAGATCAAAAACTGCTCGTTTTTTGGTAATTTCGTTATTATTACCTTGCAAGCTCTAACAGCATATCAACATGTGGAATGTTGTCTTCTAAATATACTTCGGTAATTTCTTTAAAACCGAAAGAGCCATAAAAGTGGCGTAAATATTCCTGTCCATGTAACTTTATAGCCGACTGTTTCCGATCATCATTAATAACTTCAATCGCTTTTTTCATTAACTGATGCGCATAACCGTGACCTCGGTGTGCTTTATGTATTAATACTCGACCAATAGAAGCTTGTGGGTACAAAATTTCGCTAGGTATTAGTCGTGCATATGCGATTATTTCTCCATTCTTCTCTGAAAACAAGTGTAAACAAGCTTGGTCAACATTATCCACTTCTGGATAAGGGCAGTTTTGTTCTACAACAAACACGTCAACCCTCGCCTTTAGTATGCTATATAATTCCGATGTAGATAATTGTTCAAATGTTTTTAATTGCCATTCCATATGTATGTATCATCCCTTTATTGTTCTTAGAGAGGTTGTTCAAAAAATCCCAATTAATCATAATAATTACGCAAATAGCCTATCTTCTCGATGCTAAACGGAACTTTTTAAACACGCACTTAAAAAGTATTTTACTTTATACGCGAGATCAACTGAATAAATATGCTTGCTTATATCCCACTTTGTTATTGTATACTTGAGGAAATAATAAGGGAACTCAGGTGGGATTTTGTAATGGAAAATAATCATTTATTTTTACTAGGAGGAAATCCCTCTCAACCCGAAGCTATGCAAGCATTTGTTAAGCAGGCTGGTGGAAATAAAGCAAAGATTGCACTCTTACTTGTATATCGGCCTGGTTGGGAAGCGTATTTACCTCGATATACGAAATTATGGATAGAAAACGGCGTTGATCCAGACAATATTTCAGTTATTATTCCAGAGCCAGACGGCTACTTATCAATGGAAAAAGCAGTAAAAACTCTGCGTAATGCAACAGGCATTTTTATTGGCGGCGGGCATACGAAAACGTATCATTTTTATTATACAAATGAAATTTTAAAATCCATGATTACAAGCCAATATACAAATGGCGTACCAATTGCTGGCTGCTCTGCAGGCGCGTTAATTTTGCCAACACAAGTGCTGCTGTCACCAAGTGATACGGATAACGGGAAAGCATGGTTAGGGGAAGGCATTGGGTTGGTTGATAACGTACTAATTAGTGTGCACTATAGCAAATGGAATGATGCAGCTAACTTAGAACTCGGTCTATTAAGTCACGATGTACCTATTGGCTACGGTATTGATGATGACGCTACATTAGTTGTTAAAGATGGCAAAGAATTTTCTTATCTCGGCAAAGAACGCGTACATAAAGTCATAAATAAAGGGTCTTAAATCATTTGTATCGAATTTATTATGAAGAGACAAATTTGAAAGGGAGTATAAGAATGACTGTGACTAAACAAGCTACCGTCGGATTTATCGGATTAGGTGTAATGGGAAAAAGCATGGCCAAAAACATTTTACAGGCAGGCTACAACTTAAATGTATTTACTAGAACGGAAGCAAAAGCTGATGAATTAATACAATTAGGTGCGGTGTGGAAAGATACAGTTGCAGATTTAGCAGCCGATTCGGATGTGATTTTAACGATTGTCGGTTATCCAAGTGATGTTGAAGAAGTCTACTTTGGTGAAAATGGCATTTTGAACAATGCCCAACCCAATAGTTTCGTTATTGATATGACAACATCGAAGCCAGCATTAGCCGTTCAGATTTACGAACAAGCAAAAGCAAAACACATCTACGCATTAGATGCTCCTGTATCCGGTGGCGACATTGGTGCAAGAAATGGAAAGTTAGCAATCATGGTTGGTGGTGAACTGCAGGCATTTGATGCGGTACTTCCATTATTTGAAGTGATGGGAGAAAACATTGTTCTCCAAGGTGAAGCTGGTGCTGGCCAACATACAAAGATGTGCAATCAAATTGCGATTGCCACTGGCATGATTGGGGTATGTGAAGCAATTACTTATGCCCAGAAAGCTGGTCTAAACCCAGAACGCGTATTAGAGACGATCACCACCGGAGCAGCAGGTAGCTGGTCTTTATCCAACCTAGCTCCTCGCATGATTGCCGGTGATGATCAACCTGGTTTTTATGTAAAGCACTTTATTAAGGATATGACGATTGCACTCGAATCAGCTGACGAAATGGGATTAATGACTCCTGGATTGGAGCTATCTTTATCACTTTATAAGCAATTAGCGGAAAACGGCTATGAAAACAATGGTACACAAGCACTGATTAAGCTTTTTAGTAAGTGAGTCAATTTCATAATTACCTTATACAGCTATCTTCATCCGTATATAGTTCGGAGACGGTTTAATCCGACTATATATGGATGAAGATAGCTAAAAATCAGTATTATGAAATTGACTAAAATGAGTTACTTTTCAGTTGGCGATACAAAAATCCATCCTATTTTGGATGGATTTCTGCTTTTTCTTCAACAAATGTCACTTTACCATCTTCCATGGAAGCGATTCTCGCTAAGGAATCTACGCGATAACCCTTGTCAATAAGCTTATTGCGCCCTGGCTGAAAGGATTTTTCAATAACAATTCCAATACCGATCACTGTTGCATTCGACTGTTTCATTAACTTGGCAAGCGCTAGTGCTGCTTCACCGTTTGCCAAGAAATCATCAATAATTAAGACGCGGTCACCTTCCGAAATTTGCTTTTTAGAAATTGTGATATCTGTATATTCTTGCTTTGTATAGGAGAATACGGTCTCTTTATATACGTCATCTGTCATGGTAAGTGACTTTTTCTTTCTCGCAAAAACGACTGGTGCATTTAAAAATAGTCCCGTCATAACTGCCGGCGCTATTCCTGAGCTTTCAATTGTTATAATCTTGGTCACATGCTCCCCTTTAAACCTAAAATAGAACTCTTCACCTATTTGTTTCATAAGTAAAGGATCTATCGTATGATTGAGAAAGCTATCAACCTTTAATACATCTTTGCTTACGACCTTTCCCTTTTGCAAGATGGCTTTTTTAAGTTTCTCCACGTTTACCTCTCCCCTTTGTTCATAATTTGTTATTTACCTTGTTAAAACCCGAGCTGATTTGTTAAAGTAAATCGTATCATGTACAGAGGTAGTGGTCAAAACCATTATTTATCTAAATAAGACGCCACGACAATAGCCAAATCATCGTTACCAAACAGTTGTAAAACATGTAGAACCGATTCATCTGGTATTGTATCCGACTCTTCCTTCGTTACAGTCAACTCCATCACTTCATCCAGCACCGGATTTTTCATTTGATTAGGATAGGCTTCTTGATATAATTGAATTGGATCTAACTGTTTGTTAATACACCATTGCGCAAAAATTAATATCATCATTTTTTCATCTTGTTGATATTGTTCTATCACTTTATCTTCTATATATTTCTTATCCAATCTTGTTCCTCCTTATTTTTTCAACACAGATACCCACATGAATGTGAGTGCTTGTTTTAAGCGCTTTGGCAGTTGGTCAATCTCAAATTGATCTACTTGTGCATCATACACACCCATGCCGTCAATTACTTTAAGATCTAATTCTAGCGCCAATTGCTCTAGTTCCCACGGCATCATCGTATTGCAGATTGTTGGCTCGCCAATCAACCTGGGAAAACTATTCGTTCGCGGACCAGCTGCCGGTCCCAAAATACCTATAAATATGCGTGCATCTTTTTTCGCTATCCGGTGTAATTCGCGTAATCCTTTGAAAGGATCTTCCGTCCATTCTAGCGCATTTATCACCATGATCCCATCAAATGTGTCTGATTCAAAAGGAAGATTAACCACATCCCCTTGAACAAACGAAAGTCGGTTTGATTGATTTTGCTTCGCTTTTTTCACCATCTCGGCAGAAATATCTACCCCTACAACCTCAAATCCTAATGCTGATAATTTATATGCTCCGTAGCCGTCGCCACAGCCAACGTCTAACAATCTTGCTTGCGGGTTCATATGCTTACCGATTAATGGAATAATTGTACTGCGGTTTCCGGAATCCCACATATCCTTACTATTTTGATTCCAAAAATTTGAACGCATATCCCATTGTTGCTCTGCTTCCTTGTGCCAATTAAATCTATGATCAGTCATCGTATCATCCTCCACAATCATTATAAAATATTTGAGCTATTAAAAAAGGATGCATCTCATCAAGAGATACATCCTTTGGCAGTTGTGTTGTTATTACAGACCAGTTACGTTAGCAGCTTGTGGTCCACGGTTTCCTTCAACGATTTCGAATTCAACTTCTTGACCCTCTTCAAGTGTTTTGAAACCTTCTGATTGGATCGCTGAGAAGTGAACGAATACATCGTCGCCGTCTTCGCGTTCGATAAAACCAAAGCCTTTTTCTGCATTAAACCATTTTACTTTTCCTGTCATATACTTGACCTCCTAACAATAAACAAGGTAACTGAATCTAATATTACCTTTACACCACTTATTGTTAAAGAGAACGTAAAGAAATATTCAAATTCAAATTTCCTTTTACTACTTCACTTTACTACTTTTTCCATTAAAAATCAATAATCCGCTGGTAATTTTCGGACTACAAAAAACGACATTGCCATGTATGATACTTTTTTGGTAAAATATATCCTTGCAAGATACAATGTTATATTAGATTGTCCAGCCTATACTCATTTATATCTTGTAAATATGAATTGATAGGTGGTAATACAAATGGAAAAGGAAAAGTATCACGTTTTATTGTACTATAATTATGTACAAATTGATGATCCTGAAAGCTTTGCTGCAGAACATCTAAAATTCTGTAAGGATCTAGAATTAAAAGGTCGTGTCTTAGTCGCAAACGAAGGTATCAATGGCACAGTTTCCGGTACCATCGAACAAACAGATAAGTATATGGAAGCGATGCATGCAGATCCTCGTTTTGCTGATATGATCTTCAAGATTGATGAGGAAGAGGGACATGCGTTTAAGAAAATGCACGTTCGTCCAAGACCTGAATTAGTAACGCTTCGATTGGAAGATGATGTGAATCCAAAAGAAACAACGGGAAAATATCTAAGTCCAAAAGAGTTTTACGAAGCACTAAAGGATGAAGATACGGTAGTTTTAGATGCAAGAAATGATTACGAATATGATTTGGGTCATTTCCGCGGGGCAATCCGTCCGGATATAGAAACGTTCCGTGACCTTCCAGATTGGGTAAAAGAAAACAAAGACATATTAGACGGTAAAAAAGTAATTACGTATTGTACTGGTGGCATTCGTTGTGAAAAATTCTCAGGCTGGCTTGTGAAAGAAGGCTTTGAAGATGTAGGTCAACTACACGGTGGAATTGTCACATACGGAAAAGATCAAGAAGTCCAAGGTGAGCTTTGGGATGGGCAATTGTATGTATTTGATGAACGAATTGCTGTGCCAGTAAATCGCAAAGACCATGTGATCGTTGGAAAAGATTACTTTGATGGCGAGCCTTGTGAACGTTACATCAATTGTGCTAATCCTGAATGTAATAAACAAATTCTCTGCTCAGAAGAAAATGAGCATAAATATATGCGTGGCTGTACACATGAATGCCGTGTGTCTCCAAGAAATATGTACGTGGAGGAGCACAATCTATCTTCTGATGAAATTGAAGCTCGTTTATCCCGTATTGAAAATGAAGATGCTATAACACAATCCTAGTTATATAACTAATAAGGCGATCCTTTGTGGTCTTTTTATATTAGGCTGTTTTCTAAAAGATTGTTGTTAGTAAGCAAAACAGCTATACTCCGTCGTAACTTGGAGAGTG
>NZ_JBJGXI010000045.1:0-46301 GCF_045635475.1 Radiobacillus sp. PE A8.2
ATACCACACTTCTCAACATATGGTGTATTTGCGGAAGTAGATGATGATGATGCATCAGACGACGCAGATGACGAGCTTCCAGATACTGCAACTTCCACTTACAACTGGATACTTGCAGGTGTGATATTCCTAGTTTTAGGCTTAGCTTTTATCATTGTTTTAAAAAGAAAGGATCTACTAGCTAGATTTGGAAAATCAAAAGAATAATTAAATCAGTTGGGCAGTGAAAACTGTCCAACTACCTTATTAAATAGAATTAAAAGTTATTTACTATTATTACAGTAGTAGTCGCTGTGTATTACATCAATAAATAACTGAATATTATGTTAATTTTTGTCGAGTATTAGTGTTTAAGGTGGGTTAATCATGAGGTAAGTAGTACTTGCTGTATTATTAACAACCTAGATAAAAACAATACACATTTTAATCTATATTAGGAGGTTTTATTTTGCATAGGAACATAAAAAAAGTATTAATGGTTTTTATGATTGTGACATTACTTACCCCTTTCATTCCGGTAAATGGTTTCGGAGTTTCATTTGTCAGTGCCAATGCAAGCGATAATGAAGTTTTCTATGTGAGTCCTGACGGTAACGATGAAGGTACTGGAACGAAGGAAGATCCGTGGAAAACACTAGATAAAGCATCACAGGCAACTGCAGGACAAACAATTATATTTTTACCCGGTACATACGAAGGTATATTAAACCCGCAAAATAGTGGTACCGAAGATGAACCGATTGTATTTAAAGCTGAAGAATCTAGAACAGCGAAATTAGTAGGTTTAGATTCAAATTCTCATCATCACGCTATTAAGATAAGAGCTAAAAGTTATATTGAGATTGATGGGTTTCATATTGAACCTCAAAATCCTGAATTCGGTCGTTGGATATCCGTGAATAGTGACACATCGTTTTCAGGCAATAATTGTACGGAAGATCCAGATCCTGGTCAAAAATCATCGCATCTTACAATATCCAATGTATTAATGGAAAAAGCTTTTGGTAAGGGTGCTGGTGGAGCTGGTATCCCTCTTGTTTTTAAAAATGCCAGTCAAGTTCAATTTAAAAACAATACGATGCGTCAATTCCAAGGTGGCGATATGTCATGGTTTGCATGTACTGACCACGTAGTGTTTGAGGGGAATTCAATTAGTCATGCTGGTCACTCGCCATCAGCTTTTTCTCCTTTATACCAATTTAAATCGAACACGTATACCGTAGTTCGAGGCAATGTATACCATGCAAGCTGGGGACGTCCTTTTGAAATGTTTGGAGATCCTCATATGTTAGTAGAAAATAATGTAATCACGCATGCCTATCATGGCGGCATGTCAGCTGGACCCGAAGCTAAGCTAATGATGGAAGATAGTATTTTCCGTTATAACCAAGTATATCGTAACTTTGGTAGCCCGATTAATATTCACTACCAAGTAGCTGAAGCTGATTCGAAGGGTACGAGAATTTACAATAATGTATTCGATGATAACTATACAGATGCTGTTAATATTGCTACGCAAGTGAAAGATTACATGTTTAAAAATAATATCTTTTCTAACAATGACCTTGACGGTGGAAATCGCCAACTTCTAATGGAAGGTGACTCTGAGCATTTCCAATTTATTAATAATGCGTTTTGGGCAGCAGGCGCAGAGGGTGTTATTGATAACACTACAGGTACTGCGTATAGCGTAGATGACGTACAATCTTCGGAATGGGAAGCTGAACATGGTGACCAATTTAGTAATAACATCAATGTTAATCCTAGTTATGTTGATGCGGAAAATCATAACTATGGTTTAACATCTGATAGTCCACTTATTGATGCAGGTACTGCTTTAACGACTGCAGCTTTCGGTGGTTCTGGCGATATGATTTTAGTTGAAGATGCGAAATATTTCTTTGATGGATTTGGTATCGAAGGTGAAATAGGTGACTTGATTTCAGTTGGTGATGCTTCCAATCAAGCTCGCATTGTCAGCATCGATTATGATAACAATCTTATAAATTTAGATCGAGACTTAGAACCATGGAGTACAGGTGATCCAGTAAGTTTAGCATATTCTGGGGACGCACCTGACATTGGTGTCTATGAATATGGTGACGATGCACGTGCTTCTGTAGAAATTGATACAGATTCATTTATTGTTGAGCAAAACGAGCCAATCAACTTTAGTGCAACTGTCCGTGGGCTTACAGGTCCTTTAACCTATGAATGGCGACTTGGTGATGGTACTGTTGCTGATGGAAGTGAAGTAACACACAGTTACGATGCTCCATTTATAAATCAAGATTCTGCAGGTCCATCTGGTTATCCGATCTTTTTAGAGGTTACAGATAGTGAAGGACGTATATTAAATGCAACAAGCTATGTGGAGATAAAAGAACCTAACTATGATGAAAAACCCTTAGTTCACGTGAATTTCAATGAGTTTGGACATGCAACACGTGGTGGAGTACCAAACTTTGATAACGAAGATGCTAATTCTTGGTGGGTATTTTACTTGTCTCGTCCAACGATTGACTTAGAAATAGTAGATGACGGTGAAGGAAATTTAGTAGGGCATTTTATTGCAGATGCAGGTGAAGCTGGAAATGCAAGATATATGCCAGCCGATTGGGACATTGATAAGTATCCTTACCTTAAGTTTAGCTATCGTATTGATCCTGGTATGCCAATCGCAGTTCAATTACAAGGATCTAGTACGATCGAAAATGCGAGAAATGTATATTTAGCAGAGGCAACGGATGCTAATGCTCCAAGTGATATGATCGTAGGTGACGGCGAGTTTATCGATGACGGCCAGTGGCACGATATCACATTGGATGTACGTGCGATCCGTGAGAAATATCCAGAGGTTACTCGTATTCAAGAATTAATCGTAGGTGCTCCAGATCGAAATGATATGAGTGATGGAGATGGCTATTATTTAGAAGACTTCGCTATTTTGCCTGATGTGATAAACAATACGGTAGCGACAGCGACAGCATTAGTGAATGATTCTGAATCAGGTGGTCAGTACTCACAAGATGCGATTGATGCATTACAAGCGTCTATTGACGTAGCGAATCAAGTGTCGATTGAATCTGCTGACTTAGAGATAATTTATAGCACTGTCGACACATTAAAACAGGCTATGGAAGCATTTAAAGCAGAACTGGGAGCTAACCCTAATATGCTTTCAAATGGTGGCTTTGAAGAAGGTACAGACGATTGTGCACAAGATTGGTCATGTAGCTCATATGGTTCAGGATCAATAACTCGTGACTCTTCTGTATTACATGACGGTGAGTGGTCCATTAAGATGACAGATGAAGATACAAATAGAGGGCACTTGATAACGCAAACCGTAGATGCTGAATCAGGTAAGCGGTACGATATATCTGGGTGGTATAAGACGGAAGGAATAGAAGCAAATTCCTATGTTTATGTATTCTTCCAAAATGCTGATGGTGAAACAATCGCAAGTGAACAGTTATGGATTGATAAGCTAGGAACGAATGATTGGGAAGCGATAAATCTAAGAACGTCGATCGCACCTGAAGGAACAGCAAAGGTTAAGATGAATTTCACTATGTGGGCTACACCAGGAACTGTATGGTGGGATCAGGTATCTGTTTTAGGTCCTGAGTTACCACAAACAATTGCTGATGCAGAAGAAGTACTAGATACAGCAGATATTGGAGATGGAGTAGGACAATATCCACAAGCTGCAGCAGATGCACTTGAATCAGCGATTACAGATGCAGAAGCAGCAGTAGGATCCGATCAAGAAACTGTTGATCAAGCTATTGTTACATTGTATCAAGCAATTGATACCTTTTATGCTTCTGAGAATGGAGTAAAAAGAGATGCATTGGAACAAGCAATTGAAGATGCAAATGCTGTAGTATCAGAAGCTGTAATTGGAGATAACCCGGGTCAATATCCATTATCGGCAGTTTTAGGGATTCAAAGCGCAATTGAAGATGCAGAAGCAGTTCTAGCTGATGATTCAATTGATAATACAACCGGGGGCCAAGAAACAATTGATCAAGCAGTGAGTGCATTAAATCAAGCAGTAGCAACATTTGAAGCAGCGGCAATCGCAGGAGATGTAGATACAGCCGCATTATCCAGTTCAATTAGCGATGCAAATTCAAAGGTATCAGATGCTGAAGTGGGAGAAGAAGTAGGCGATTACCCACAAGCAGCGGTAGATGCACTAGAAACAGCGATAGCTGATGCAGAAGCAGTATTAGCAGATGATGAAGCTGACCAAACGGAAGTAGATGCAGCGGTAGCGGCGTTAAAGCAAGCAGTAGAGACTTTTGAAGCAGCGGTTATCCCAGAAACTTCGGAATCACCACTAACTGGTGTAGAAGTTGATCAAGATGATGTATTACTTGAAGTAGATGAGAAAGTAGAACTAACTGTGAAAGCTACTTTCGAGCATGAAAGCTCATCAGATGTGACAGAAGCAGCAAGCTATAGCTCAAGTGATCAAGGTGTTGTGACGGTTACTAGTAATGGTGTATTACAAGCTGTAAGTGCAGGTTCTGCCCAGATTACGATTACGTATAAGGGTAAAACTACTACCGTAACTGTTAAAGTTTACAGCACGTCGATCAAAATAGGTGAATCTGTAGTAGTTGTTCCTGGTGAAGTATTCACTGTTGAAGGTTCATCAGCTAGCATCAAGATGCCTGAAGATTTACCCGCGGGTACAACAATTACAGTGGTGGAAGCAATTGACCTCGAAAATCCTGGATATGAAGTAGCAGGAGATGTGTACACCGTTGAATTCACTTTTCCAGACGGAACAACAGTAGAAGGTAGCTTCACACTAACACTCGGCTATGATGCGGACAAATATGACGCAGATGACGTTTCTATTTTCTACTTTAATGAAGAGACAGGAGAATGGGAGCATCAAGGCGGTGTTGCTGCTGATGGTGTGATCACACTAGAGGTACCACACTTTTCTACGTATGGTGTATTTGCGGAAGTAGATGATGATGCATCACAAGACGCAGATGACGAGCTGCCTGACACAGCAACATCCACATACAGCTGGATACTCGCAGGGTTGATCTTGCTAGGTCTTGGCTTAGCTTTTACCGTTATGATGCGGAGAAATAGAATAGAAGATTAAAAGATAAATATACTGGCTGCTGAGTGGTATTTACCGCTCAGTGGCACTATGTGATCTGCTATAAAAACGTTTACACATGTGGCTGATTAATTTTATTAGCTCAAAGGAGGATTATATGAATAAGAAAAGGTTATTGCTGATTAGTTTTTTTGTCGCAATTTGTACAGTCATCACTATTTTATCCATTAATGTAATTACAACGGTGGCTGAAGAAACCACGGTGAGTGATGAAGGTGTGTATTCCATTGGGTTTGGATCAGCTGACATTACCCCACCGCTTGGAATTAATATGCCTAGTCAAGGTTCACCGACAACGGCACAAGGAACATATCTCCCACTCCAGTCTAGGGTAATGACAGTGGCGGATGGTGAAGATACAGTAGTATTTGTAAATAGTGAAATTTTATATTGGAACAGCAATCATGTTAGTGAATTGCGCCAACTGGCAAGTGAAGAATACGGTCTTGAACCAGATCAGTTGGTATTCAATACCTCACATACGCATAATCAACCTTCCATGTCGTTAAATGACGCTCACACCATAGAAATGATTGAAAAAACAGTCGATGCAATAGGGGAAGCTTTGGATTCTGCACAACCAGCGGAGCTTTCGTTTGGACGAGGAAGTGTTGATTTTACAACGAATCGAAGGAAATTATTCACTTCTGGATATGCCGAATGGGGGATTAATCCTTATGGCACAAATGATAATGAGGTTACAGTTTTACAGGCTAAAAATCTGAATGGCGAAAATATCGGAATGATTTTTAGCATGTCTGCTCACCCTACCGTTATTCGTATACCAGAATATGGTGGAGACTTTGTAGGTTATGCAATGGTCCATTTAGAAGACGAACTCGGTGGAAAAGCTGTATTTTTACAAGGTACTGCAGGCGAAATTAATGTTACAAAACCAAGTGAAAGTAATCCATACCATTCTTCCTTTGGTGATAAACCAGAGCAAGCGGAAGAATTTGGGATCAAGCTCGCTGATGAGGTTAAGGATATTCTGAACAATGAAATGACAAAAATATCAGGAAAAATATGGCATAAGATGGACGATGTTGAGCTTCCATTACTTAATGAACAGGTTGACTTTCAAGGAGAAGAGCCTTTTGAAGGACCTGAAAGAAGAGTTGCGCGTCTTGCGAAATTAATGATGGAGTCTATGGATGAAAATGGGAACTATTACAAAACAAAGAATAGCGAGGTTCAAGTCGTTCGTTTAGGTGAAGAATTTATTTTTGTTGGAATGAATGGGGAAGTGACCTCTCCAATTGGCTCGCGAATTAAAGCGCAATTACTTCCACATTTGACAATGGTTAGCGGTTATACGAATAAAAATATAGGGTACGTCCCGTCCATGAGTATGCTGCAGGAAAGAGGATATGAGACCAATGATGGGCCTTATAGTCCGGAAGCGGAAGACTTTCTTGTTGGTAAGGTAATGGAATTGGTTGAAGAGGGTCGCGTCTTCTTCAGACAATTAAAGGGTGCAGATGATATGCCAGACCCTGATGGTGAAGTACTAGTAAGTGTTGAAGCTAATGATTTTAGTAGAGATAAAAGTGTGTCAGGTATGAGAACCTTTGAAACGCTTGGCCGGAGACATTTAGGTGGTACAAGAGACGGAAGATGGACAGCTTATGAAAATATTGATTTTACCGGAGCAACGGACATTGTTCTCGAGCAATCTACTACGGTTACTGGTGGTAGCATAGAATTAAGACTCGATGGCAAGGATGGACAATTGATAGGAACATACGACGTAAATTATACGGAAGGCTCTCATGAGTTTATTGATAAAGTAAATGTTCCGATTACGAGTGTGGAAGGAACACACGATTTATACCTTGTATACAAAGCAACGCATTCGATTGCAGTAGCTCATATTTATGGTTTTGATTTAATGAAATCAACCGAGGAAGATCCAGTAGATCCAGTAGATACAGAAGCATTATCTAGTGCAATTAACGAAGCAAATAGTAAAATTTCAGGTGCTGATGTGGGAGAAGAAGTAGGAGAATATCCACAAGCAGCGGTAGATGCACTAGAAGCGACAATTGCTGATGCAGAAGCGGTTTTGGAAGATGATGAAGCCGATCAATCGGAAGTAGATGCAGCAGTAACAACGTTAAACGAAGCAGTAGCAACGTTTGAAGCAGCGGTAATTATTGAGGAACAAGATCCTTCCATACCTGACCCAAATGCGGAAGTTCTCGTAACTGTTCAGGCAGAAGATTTTAGCCCTGAAAAAAGTGTAGAAAACATGACCGCATTTGATTATGAGGGTAGTGCACCAGAATATGCTGGTGATAGGCACTTAGGTGGTACAAGAGACGGAAGATGGACAGCTTATGAATCTATTGATTTTACGGGAGCAACAGATATTATTTTTACACAATCTACCAATAAAACAGGTGGAGCTGTCGACTTAAGACTGGATAGCAAAGATGGACAATTAATCGGCTCTTACGAAATTACAGAAAGTGCTGGAACGCATGATGTTGTTGAAAAAGTGAACGTTCCAATTAGTACGGTTGAAGGAACGCACGATCTTTATCTTGTATTTCGAGCATCCCATTCAACAGCGGCGACGCATATTTTTCAATTTGAATTAGTAGCTCGAGGTTCAGGTGACCCAGGCGAGGATACAGTAGATACAACAGCATTGACAAATGCGATTAGCCAAGCAAATGGTAAACTTTCAGGTGCTAATGTGGGAGAAGAAGTAGGAGAATATCCTCAAGCAGCAGTAGATGCACTAGAATCAGCGATTGCTGATGCGGAAGCAGTATTAGCAGATGATGAAGCAGACCAAACGGTAGTAGATGGTGCAGTAACATTGCTAGATCAGGCAGTCGTAACGTTTGAAGCAGCAGTTGTAACGGAGGCACCGGTAGATACATCAGCATTATCAAGTGCAATTGGTGAAGCAAACTCGAAATTATCAAGTGCTAATGTGGGGGGAGAAGTAGGAGAATATCCTCAAGCAGCAGTGGATGCACTAGAATCAGCAATTGCTGATGCGGAAGCAGTGTTAGCAGATGATGAAGCCGACCAAGAGGAAGTAGACGCATCAGTAACAACGTTAAACGAAGCTGTCGTAACATTTGAGGCAACGGTTATTACGGAAATACCAGTAGATAGGGCAGCATTATCAAGTGCGATTGCAAATGCAAGTACGAAAGCATCAAATGCTGTACCAGGAGACGAACCAGGAGAATATCCGCAGGTAGCAGTGGACGCATTACAAGCAGCAATTGAAGATGCAGAAGCAGTATTGGAAAATGCTGATGCAGACCAATCGACTGTGGATGCAGCGATAGCAACGTTAAATCAAGCATTAGAAACCTTTGAAGCAGCGGTTATCCCAGAAACTTCGGAATTACCACTAGCCGGTGTAGAAGTTGATCAAGATGATGTATTACTTGAAGTAGATGAGAAAGTAGAACTAACTGTGAAAGCTACTTTCGAGGATGAAAGCTCATCAGATGTGACAGAAGCAGCAAGCTATAGCTCAAGTGATCAAGGTGTTGTGACGGTTACTAGTAATGGTGTACTACAGGCTGTACGTGCAGGTTCTGCTCAGATTACGATTACGTATGAGGGTGAGACTGCAAGCGTAGCTGTTAAAGTATACAGCACATCGATTGAAACAGGCGAATCTGTAGAAGTTGTTCCTGGAAAAGTATTCACGGTAAAAGACTCAGCGGTAAGCATCAAGATGCCTGATGATTTACCAGCGGGTACTACCGTCACAGTAAAGGAAACAACTGACGTTAAACATGCAGGATATGAAGTAGCCGGTGATGTATATACCGTTGAGTTCACATATCCAAACGGAACTACAGTAGATGGAAGCTTCACACTAATGCTCAGCTATGACGCAGACAAATATGACGCAGATGACGTTTCTATTTTCTACTATAACGAAGAAACGGGAGAATGGGAGCATCAAGGCGGTGTCGCTGCTGATGGTGTGATCACACTAGAGGTACCACACTTTTCTACGTATGGTGTATTTGCGGAAGTAGATGATGATGCATCAGAAGATGAAGATGAAGTTGACGAGCTACCAGACACAGCAACATCAACTGGTAACTGGATATTTGCAGGGATGATTTTCCTAGCTCTAGGTTTAGCATTTACGATTGTTTTAAATAGAAACAATCTATTAGCTAGATTAGGAAGATCAAGAGACTAATGTATTTAAAAGCATCTGGGTGGTATTTACTTCTCAGGTGCTTTTTTAAAAAATAATAAGGGGGTGACTGAAATATAGAATGAATGGAATCAACAAAAATATACAACGTGTCTAAACTTATCACTTAAAAGAGGGAGGGTTTTATTATTGGCTAGAAAAATGAAAAGAGTAGTTATGCTATCGATGATTATAACAGTGCTGCTACCGTTAATTCCTTATAGTAATCTTACATCTGTAAGCGCTGTTTCAGGTAATCTTACGTTTTATATAAGTCCTGATGGAGATGATAGCGGAGTTGGAACAAAAGAAGACCCGTGGGGTTCTTTTGATCATGCGATCAGTATGCTTAGCCCAGGTGATACATTAGTTCTTCTGGATGGCACATACGATGACGATAACACAGGGTATATATCTTATGATTGTAGTAATAACGCACCAAATGGTACAGAGGCTAATCCTATAACGATTAAAGCTGAAAATGAACGTCAGGCATGGATTGATGGAGATGGATCTGAGAATGCAATTCGAATCATTGAGTGTTCTTACATCAACATTGATGGCATTTATGCTAGTCATGGAGACTATCCAGACGGCGAAAGTCAAATTATCAGAATTAGTAAATCCGATCATATCAATGTCAAGCGCGTATTGCTTAACCATGCAAACCGTTATGAAAATAGCAATGGTATAGGAATACAGCTAAGTAATAATGTGCTTATCGAAGAAGCTGAGGTATATGACTTTCACCGTCATGGCATTTCTGCATATCAAAGTGAAAATGTTATTATACGACGATCATACGTGAATGGTCGACAAGCTTCTGATGTTTCTGGTGGGCATGGATCACATGGCTGTTGTAAGAATGGCGGGGATGAAGGATTTTCTTTCTACTTTACCTCTAATAGTATTGTTGAAAACTCCATCTCTGTAAATAGTGAAGGTCTATCGATAATAGCCGGGATTGAAACGGTTTTAGGTAATCCTGGAGGAACAAATAATCAGATGCTAGGAACAATCTCGTATAAAGATTTACGAGCAAGCTTTGTACAATCACGAAAATTTGCTCCACATCAAAACATGGGTCCGCATACCGGACCAGCAGATAACACGTTAATTAAGGATTTTCTTGTTGTAGGTGGCGAAGAAACAACTTCATTTACACCAAGAGCCTCGGCAAAGATGACGATTGAAGGAGCTACGTGGATTAATTCTAAACTAACGCCGATGAATACAATGCCTGCTAGTCAAAGTTTAAATAACAGACCGAACTATTTCCAAGGTTGTGATAACTTTGGTGGCTGTGACTTTGATATATCTAACGTACTTTATTTGGACAATAGCTATACTTCTGAAGCAGAAGCGAGTGGAGCTTTATTACTTGTTCCTGAACACGATGATTTGGATTTTGTACTAGAGTATTCGAATGCGTGGAGCAGCTCTGATCCTGAATTAGGATTTAATGTAGCGGAGGATATAGCAGACGACTCTGGTAAATACCAAAATTCAGGCCAAATAGAACCGACCGCGATGGGACTTGAACAAGGGAAAGCTATCGTTTTTGTGCCTGAGATTTCGAATATGAGTGGTGCTGGTAAAGATGGAGCAGATATCGGTGCTAACATTCTTTACCGATATGTTGATGGGGAGTTAACGGATGAACCATTATGGGATCCGATTACAGGTGAGTTTCCACGCGGGGCTATTGTTGCAGGAGTCAATGATGTGCCAGGCGATTCCCTTTTTGACATTCATCAACAGCTAAATGTTAATTATAACGGTGTGACACTACCCTACAACGAAACAAACTTAAACGAAACGGTAACAGTTGCCAAAGAAGTGATCGCAGCTGCCGATATAGGGGAAGAGGTTCATCAGCATCCACAATCAGCAGTAGATACGTTAGAAGCAGCGATTGAAGCGGCAGAAGCGTTGATTGCTGATGGATCGGTTACAGAAGCTACCTTTGGCGAAGCTGTAACAACCTTAAACGAAGCGATTGAAGCATTTAATAATCATGTGAACGAGTTACAAACAGGTGGATTAGAGCAGGCGATTACTGCGGCTAACGAATTAGTTTCAGAAGATGTCGCGGGAGATGAGCCGGGCGACTACCCACAAGTAGCAGTGGATGAATTAGAAACTGTAATTGCCGATGCAAAAGCAGTATTGGCAGATGACGATGCCGAGCAAGCGGAAGTAGATGCGGCCGTATCGGCGTTAAATCAAGCAGTAGTAACATTTGAAACGGCGGTTATCCCAGAACCTACGTTAACCGGTGTAGAAGCTAATCAAGATGATGTGTTACTAGAGATTGATGAAGCATTTGATTTGGCTGTTAAGGCTGTTTTCACGGATGAAAGTTCAGCGGATGTGACAGCGGAAGCGAGCTATAGCTCAAGTGATGAAAGTGTTGTGGCGGTTACTAATCAAGGTGCACTACAGGCTGTAAGTGCAGGTTCTGCTCAAATTACGATTGCGTATGAGGGCAAAACAACTATTGTAGCGGTTAAAGTATACAGCACTACAATCCAAATAGGTGAAGCTGTAGCGGTTGTTCCTGGTGAAATATTCATTGTCGAAGGATCCTCTGCTAGCATCAAGATGCCTGATGATTTACCAGCGGGTACAACCGTAACAGTGGTAAAAGTGACTGACATCGAACATGCAGGTTATGAAGTAGCCGGTGATGTGTACACCGTTGAATTCACTAATCCAAATGGAACAACAGTAGAAGGAAGCTTTACACTAACGCTAGGCTATGATGCAGACACATATGACGCAGATGACGTTTCTATTTTCTACTATAATGAAGAAACAGAAGCGTGGGAGGAACAAGGTGGTGTTGTTGCGGATGGTGTGATCACACTAGACGTACCACATTTCTCTACGTATGGTGTATTCGCAGAAGAAGATCCTGCTGGCAGTCCGAATGAGAATGAAGACGACTCACCAGGGGCAGACAATGACCAGGATGAGCTTCCAGACACAGCAACATCCACTTACAACTGGATGCTTGCAGGGGTCATATTGCTAGGTCTTGGCTTAGCCTTTACCGCTAAGTTGCGGAGAAATAGAATAAAAGAGTAAAAGAGAAGTTTATTAGCTTCTGAGTGGTATGTGCCACTTAGAGGCGGCGATCATGTCAGATGTTATTTAAGTTTAACAAGATAAATTATTTTTAGCATTTGAGTCAATTTCATAATCACCTTATGCAGATAGCTAAAAATAATTATTATGAAATTGACTAATTTACATGGATGAAATCATGTTTATTTCATCCACAGAACATCATGAAAACATACTTTGAAAACTAAATAACTATAAGAAGGTGTTTGGATGAATGTAAGGAAAATTAGTTTCATATTTTTGATGTTTACGATGATTTTTACTACCTTACCGGTTGGAAGCATAATAGCTACTGATACAGTGAGTGCCAACACAGGAAAGCTTAGCTCTGGTGATACGTATTACATTTCACCAGATGGTGAAGACAGTAACGAAGGACAAACTAGGGTTCAACCATGGAAAACATTTGATCATGCAATTCCGAATCTACAACCTGGGGATACCCTTGTCATGTTAGATGGAACGTATACAGAAGATACGACAGGATATTTCCGTGCAGACTGTAGTATTGATTCCGGGTTCGCAAGTAGTTTGGATGGAGACAATGAAACCCCAGGAGATCAAGCTGAGTCATGGCGAGATCGATTAGCAGGTGCTCAGGCAGTCAATGGAACTGAAGAAGAAGCAATTACAATCACAGCTGATAATGAGCGTCAGGCTTATGTTCAAGGTGATGGTTCCATTACTCCGTTTATGATTTATCGTTGTGCAAATTGGGATGTTAATGGTATTCATGTAAGCTCAGCTGATAATCCTGATGGTGAGGATGGCGATGTTTTTAAAGTGCAAGAGGTTAATAATGTTAACTTGAGAAGATTAATTGTCCATCATAACAACCGCCACCTTAATTCGTCTCTTATTGCTGTGAATACAAGTGACAATGTTCTTGTGGAAGAGAGTGAATTATACTACTTCCATCGAAATGGACTTAGTGCCTATCAATCCGATCATGTTATCATGCGTCGAAATTATATCAATTCAAGAGGCTTCTCAGATATTGCTGGTGGATATGGGTCCCATGCGATTTCTCGTGACGGTGGGGATGCATCAGCAGTATTTTACTATACCGCCAACTCAACAATTGAAAATACGATTAGTGAGAACAAAAATGAGAGCTTCAGCTTAGGTATATCTGGTTTTAGAACAGCTTCTGGTGAAAATTCAGGAAGACATAACAGTTTATATGGTTCTATATCGATGAATGATAACCGATCAGGGTCATTTTCACAGTCACGTGAACGACTCAACAATTCAGATCCTGAAGCAGGAAAACCTGTCATTGATCAATATGTTGAAAATTTCTTAGTGCTTAATGCAGCTAAACGAGGTATAAGTGTAAGAGCTGGTAAAGAACTTCAGTTTAACAATATGACCTTATACAATGTGCAGGAATATGAAGGAAACGGTGCATTTCATATAAATGGTGACTATCAAAAAGTTGGTAATACCATTTGGCCATCCTGTGATGATATCAATGGATGTGATCACGATATTAAAAACTCACTATTTCTCGATAATCCAGGTGCTGTCATTACAACTAGTGGTACAGAGGATTGGAATGTTCAGCATTCTAATTTCTGGAATAACGGCAGTATTGGTACAGAGGAAGCAATTGAAGATGATTCAGGTAATATTCAGCATTCACAACAAGTTGAGCCTAAGGGTATGGGGTTAGAAGCTGGACAGTGTCTCGTCTATATTCCTGAGGATTCAAACATGAGTGGTGCTGGTGAAGATGGTGCCGACATTGGTGCGAACATTTTATACCGATATCAAGACGGTGAATTAACAGACGAACCACTTTGGGACCCGGTCACTGGACAATTCCCGCATGGAGCAATTGTTGAAGGGCTTAATGATATTCCAGGGCAATCTGCTTTCGACGTTAATGAGCGTTTAAACGTGAACTATAATGGTTGTACACTACCATACAACAAAACAGAATTAAACGAAACGCTTACAAATGCCAAAGAATTGATTGCAACGGCAGATGTTGGTGAAGAGGTAGGTCAGCATCCACAATCAGCGGTAGATACTTTAGAGGCAGCGATTGCGAACGCAGAAGCGTTGATTGCTGATGGATCGGTAACAGAAGCTTCCTTTGGTGTAGCTGTTACAACCTTAAACGAAGCGATTGAAGCATTTAATAATACTGTTAACGAGTTACAAACAGATGGATTAATGGATGCGATTGCTGCAGCTACTAATCTAGTAAAAGAAACTGTGGCAGGAGATGAGCCAGGCGATTACCCCCAAGCAGCAATAGACGCATTACAAGCAGTAATTGCTGATGCAGAAGCAGTAATGACAGATGACGATGCAGGCCAAGCGCAAGTAGATGCAGCAATAGCAGCATTAAATCAAGCGGTAGCAACATTTGAAGAAGCGGTTATCCCAGAACCAATGTTAACCGGTGTAGTAGTAAATCAAGATGATGTATTACTAGAGGTTGATGAAGCATTTGACTTGGCTGTTGAGGCTATTTTCAAGGATGAAAGCTCATCAGATGTGACAGCAGAAGCAAGCTATAGCTCAAGTGATGAAGGTGTTGTGAAGGTTACTAATGAAGGGGGAGTAAAGGCTGTAGGTGTAGGTTATGCTCAAATTACAATTATATATGAGGGTGAAATAACTTCTATAGCGGTAAAAGTATACAGCACTAGGATCGAAATAGGTGATCCTACAGAGGTTATTCCAGGCAAAGTATTCACAATTGAAGGCTCATCCGCTAGTATCAAGATGCCTGAAGACTTACCAACGGGTACAACCGTTACAGTGGTGGAAGCAATTGACATTGAGCATCCAGGTTATGAAGTAGCCGGCGATGTGTACACCGTTGAATTCACTTATCCAAATGGAACTAGTGTACAAGGAAGATTTACCCTAACACTAGGCTATGATGCAGACATATATGAAGCGGATGAGGTTTTTATTTTCTACTATAATGAAGAAGCTGAAGCGTGGGAGAAACAAGGAGGTGTTGTCACGGGTGGTGTGATCACACTAGACGTACCACATTTCTCAACGTATGGTGTATTTGCTGAGGTAGATAATAAAGAAACTGAAGAAAAACCATCTAAGGACGACGATGGAGCGGATCCCTCAGGTGATTATGGGGATAAACTTCCAGATACAGCAGCTTTCACATATAACTGGATGTTAGCTGGTATGATATTCCTAGCACTAGGATTAATTTTTATCTTAATATTTAAAAAAACAAGCTTATTTGCTAATTCAAGAGAATAATAATCTTTGAAAAAGGGTGCCATAAAGTCATTGTATAATGATTAAGGGAGGCACCCTTTTTTATCTATGCATGTGTCTATTTCCGAGCGCCAGAAACTAGGCGACATCACGAATCACCTTACGATAAGTCCTCATCGATTCAGTTTTTATCGAAGTCGACTTAGAGCAGAATTTTCGTCCAATGTCGACATACCCTTATGCAGTGATATGATTCCTTTATCTTAGTCGATTCGCTCCAGTCACTACGTTTCTCGGGTGGCGCTTTGCGCTTTTCTTATCTCATAGTATTCTAATCATTTAGTTTATTTGTGGATTATTCCAAATTATTATCATTATATTTTTTGGCTCTTTTCGTAGAGTTTGTTGTTTTTTATGTCACATTTGAATTAAACTGCGACATAGTGCTCGAGATTTTTGCTCACGCGTCTAGCTATACCAACAGCAAAGGTGCTAACCGGATTGAGCGGCCATATAAGCGCTTATTTAGCTTAAATTTTCAATTTCGATGATTTGACGGCCACCACAGCACTTATTTACCGATATCAACTCGTTGAAACAACAAATTCATCCAAATAAGTGCGCTGGTGGCCGCACAATTCTAATAATGCCTCATTTGTCGCAGATAAGCGCAGTAGTGGCCGTCATCGACTCATCGACAGCAGTACAATGCCTCCTCCATTGCGCCTGTTTAACACTACGTCGGAGTTTAGTTATTTTGCGCATTAACAACAATCTCTTAGAAAACAGCCTATTTTTTTTACTTACTTACTTGTTCATTGTTTTACTATTAAAAAAGGATACGGGAAAATAATATTCTGTAGACAACATTCAAGTTCAATATGAAGGAATGTTGTTTCATTATCGTGTGAAGAGATAGTTCTTAGTTTATTAATGTATTTATGAAGGTGAAATGGCACCATAACAAGCTTAACGAATAAATAAAAGCGTAAATATTGGAATAGTAAAGGCTAGAATTTTATCAAATTGTAAAGCGAGCGCTCTTTAATGATTTACTATTCCCAATGACGGACATTGTTAAAAGAACAAAATATAAGCAGGCGACTTTTTTAGATCGATATTACCTATTGATTTGCTGTGCGATAGCCATTTTATGATATTATTTCGTTTTGCATTTTTCTGATTTTTCTTTATAAAAAGACAGTTAATAGACTTGTCATTTTATAAATTTTACTATAATCTTATGTACAACAAGTATTTTAAATTGGTTGGATGTACTACAACAATTATCACGTAAGTAATATTCTACACAAATATATTCTCCAATACTTATAAAAAATGAATTATTAATTTTAAAATTTTTAATTTACTTACTATTACTTAGAATATAAGTGCAGATTAGAGATAACTTCATGTTTTATAAATGAATTAAGAAGGAGGAGGCTTAATGGTTAGGAATGCTAAAGTATGTGCATTGTCACCGTATCCTTTGGAAGTAGAAGAACATGATACTTCTGCACAAATTGTATCCAAGATGAAGAACCATTGGACGAAGTATTTGGAGTTGGTAATGACTGATCAACCAGACCTAGTTGTGTTACCGGAAATGTGTGATAGACCTGTAATCGCTGATAAAGAACGACGTGAACTGTATTATGAGGAAAGAGGAGATCAAATCCTAGAACTATTTGCAGAAGCAGCTAAAAAAAATAAATGCTACATTGCTTATTCTGCATTTAAAAAAATGCCAGATGGAACAAAGCGAAATTGTACACAGTTACTTGATAGACAAGGGGAACTAGCGGGCATTTATTTTAAAAATTTCCCTACCGTTGGAGAAATTAATGCTGGAATTGTGAGTGGTACAGAACCAGTAGTTGTTACATGTGATTTTGGTACAGTTGGTATAACTATATGTTGGGATTTGACATTTGAAGAACTACGATTAGCTTATGCGAAGCTGAATCCAGATATAATTATTCATTCTTCACTTGGACAATTTGGTTTAAGGCATAACTATTGGGCGCTTACGTGTCGCTCATATTATGTTGGTGCAATAGCTAGGAAAGAAGCTCAAATATTGTCTCCATTAGGTGATTTAATTGAAACCAGTACTAATTACACGCCATTTGTAACAAAAACGATTAACTTAGACTGTAAAATGATTCAGAGATTTACTGTGAAAGAGCATTTTGACAGAATGCTAGAAATAAAGAAAAAATATGGAGATAAAGTAAAGATGAGGTATCCATCTTCGGGGGAATTAGGGACATTTCTTCTTTCTAGTGAAACTGATGAATTTACTGTTGAAGAGATCATAAGTGAATTAAATGTAAGAACATTTGACAATTTAATTGAAGAGAACATAAGAATTAGAAATCAGCAATTGTTAGAACTTACTAACTTCACTTAATTTATATTGTGATTAAGTGAAAAAAATTTCTATTATAAATAAGTTAGAAAGCGCATACAAAACAGAAAATTTAAAATGTTTGTACAAGCTATGTGGAGCATTATAACAACGCGTGGAATTGATTTCTATTTGTCTAGTAAAAGTTGAACAATCAAAATAGAATAAAGAAGTACATTCGAGGGGGGCTAACAGAATGAAATCTGAACTTAACCAAGAGGTTGACGTTAGAATTAAAGCCAAAAAGAACAATCATATTAAGAAACTTTGGAAGGATCGATACATCTATCTCCTTTTGTTACCAGGCATTTTATTTTTCTTAGTTTATAAATATTTGCCTATGGGTGGATTAATTATCGCCTTTCAAGATTTCAGTCCGTTTCAAGGATACTTTGGTAGTCCGTGGGTCGGATTTGAACATTTCCAACGTATATTCAATACAGATGAAGTGTTACAAGTCATATGGAACACGTTAGTGCTATCTTTCTTGCAAATTTTTGTATCTTTCCCAGTATCAATAGTTTTAGCTCTTATGCTAAATGAAGTGAGAAATGAAGTGTACAAACGAACAATCCAATCGATTATCTATTTGCCTCACTTTCTATCTTGGGTAATCATTGTAGGTTTATCTGTTATTTTCCTTCGTGGTGAAGGGATTCTAAATAGTGTTTTCACCTCATTTGGATTTGAAGCCATTCCATTTTTGACTAGTGAGGATTGGTTTAGACCATTAATCACGCTGCAAAACATTTGGAAAGAAAGTGGTTGGGGGACAATCATATTCCTTGCTGCAATGGCTGGTGTAAGTCCTCACCTTTATGAAGCGGCCATGATCGATGGCGCCAACAGATGGAGAAGAATATGGCACGTTACATTACCAGCTATACGAAGCACCATCATTATCTTATTGATTCTAAAATTAGGGAATGTAATGGAATCGGGTTTTGAACACATATTTTTAATGCTAAACCCATTTAACAGAGACATTGGTAATGTATTAGATACATTCGTTTATTTTAAAGGGGTGCAACAAGCGGATTATAGCTTTGCGACAGCGGTTGGTTTGTTTAAAGGCCTCGTAGGATTAATCTTGGTTGTTGGTGCCAATAGACTGGCGAAGCGTTTCGGAGAACAAGGACTTTATTAAAAAGTTCAAATAGAATACAAACAGGGGAGTGACACTCAATGGGACATCAAACACGGTCCGAAAAAATATTTGACATAGCTAACTACGTTCTATTAGCCGTTATCGCTTTTATTATGTTTTTCCCATTACTTTATGTATTTTCTGTATCGTTTTCTTCTATGCATGACTTTATTACAAAAGACTTTATTTTGTGGCCAGAAAATTGGGAAACAAAAGCTTATCAATATATCTTTGGAAATGATCAGTTTATTCGCTCTATCTTTGTGAGTATATATGTGACAATTGTTGGCACGTTTATTAACTTGTTCTTTACTTCGACAATGGCATATGGACTTACACGTAATGCACAAGGGCAAAAGTTCATTTTGATGGCAGTAGTATTTTCATTAATCTTCCAAGCGGGGATGATACCTACTTATCTTATCGTAAACAATACAGGTTTAATGGATACAACGTGGGCATTAATGTTACCAATTGCAATTGCTCCTTTTAATTTAATTGTAATGCGTCAGTTTTTCATGAATATTCCGAATGAACTGACTGAATCGGCACACGTTGATGGAGCAAATGAACTACAAATTTTTTGGAAAATCATTCTACCATTATCCAAACCAGCATTGGCTGCTATCGGATTATTTTATGCAGTAAACCATTGGAATAACTATTTCCATGCCATGCTATATATTACCGATCCGGCGAAATGGCCAATACAAGTTGTGTTAAGACAAATGGTAATCACGCAAGACATGACAATTAACCCAGAAGAAATCTTCCAAGGGGCGCCACCACCGCCAGAAACAATACAGATGGCAGCAATTATAGTAGCAACTATACCAATATTAATTGTTTATCCATTTCTACAAAAGCACTTTGCTAAGGGGGTGATGCTAGGAGCGGTAAAGGGATAAACATCTATTGATGGACAAAAGTTTCAATTAAAATTATAATAGGGGGTTTTAAAATTGAAATTGAAAAATCTTTTGTATCTTTTGGCAATCTTGTTTTTAACGATAGGGTTAGTAGCTTGTTCCAATGGTGATGAAACTACTAATAATGATAATGAAGGCGATAAAGGGTCAGAAACGGAAAACACAGATAATGAGGAACCAGCAGAAGAACCATCAGAAGATGACACAACATATACCATTACTGCTCTAGATTTCAATCCAACGGCTGTAGCCAAGGATGGACCTGGTGTTGCAATGATCAATGAAAGATTCAATATCGATTATCAGGTTGATATTGCATTGAAGGATGGATATAAAGAAAAATTAACCACTACTTTTTCAACGGGAAGTATTCCTGATCTAGTTGGATTTGAAGGTGGAGATGCGAACTATGTTAAATATGCGAAACAAAACGCTTTCTTACCATTAGATGATTATATTGATGATTATCCTACACTACAACGTGTACCTGATGCAATTTGGGATAGTTTGAGAGTAGATGGTAAAATTTATGCAATCCCTAACTATCTTAACCCGGCACCACAATCAACAGCTATCCGTACCGATTGGTTAGAAAATTTAGGTTTAGAAATGCCAACGAATTATGAAGAATTAAAAGAAGTTGCTCTTGCATTTACAAATGATGATCCCGATGGAAATGGAGAAGATGATACGTATGGTATCTTGACAACTGTAGGGCCAAATAACATTTTCCCATTCCACGCACAAGGACCTTATTGGGATCCGGAAACTTATTATACTAAAAATGAAGATGGAAACTTCATCCCTACTCGTATAGGCGATGGATGGAAAGAATTAGTTACAATGTTCCATGATTTATATCAAGAGGGAGCATTGAATCGAGATTTCCACACACTTTCTACACAAGACGGTAATACAGAGTTTTATTCTGGTAAAACGGGAATTTGGATTTTCAGTATTTGGACAGGATTTGATGAGTATGCTAGAACGCTTGTAGACTTAGAGCCAAATGCTTCTATTGCGCCAATTCCAGCGTTCGAAGATCCAACAGGCAAAACAGGTTGGAAAATGAATAGAGGTTACAGCTCACTAACTACACTTTCGGCTGAATTAGCTGGTGATGAAGGTAAAATTAAAAGAATCCTTGACATGATTGAGTTTGGTAGACAGTATTATCCTGAAGAAGAACAAACACCAGATAATGAGGATTTCGATTGGATCCAAGGTAAAGAAGGTCAAGGCTATAGTATGGTAGATGGAAAAGCAGAACAAGTTGAGACTGCTTCAGCAGACGGTTTAGCACCAGAACATTATTTACCAGATGCAAAACCATATTTGCCGGAAGAAGCAAATCCTTCTGAATGGAAAAATCTTCAAACAGAAGTTTTACAAAATGCAGGTCAAAAGTTTGAAGAAATGCACAAGCAGCAAGACTATTTCTATCAAAAGAGACTATTAGTTCAATCTCCAACAGAAAATGAACTTGGTCAAGAATTGAAGCAATTCTTAGTTGATGAGCATGCAAAAATGATCGTTGGCGAACGTCCGCTATCTGATTGGGATGCTGTTGTAGAAGAATGGTATGCAATGGGCGGAGATAAAATTGTTGAAGAATACAATCAAGCCTTTGAAGAGCAGGACTTAGTAGACTTTGATGGTTGGATTGAAGTAGGCGAATAATAGAAGTTATTAGGGGTTTGGGAATTTAACTTCCCAAGCCCTTTATTTCAAATATACCTAGTTAAATGAAAAGAATAAGATGTTTTTTATTATCAAAAAAAAATCTTTTTAAAAGATTTAGTCAATTTCATAATACTGATTTTTAGCTACATGCTTCCATATATAGTCTGATTAAACCGTCTCCGAACTATATATGGAAGCACATAGCTGTATAAGGTAATTATGAAATTGACTCAGATTACATATAAATTTTTTCTAATTAATAATTTTGTGATTTTCAATATTATATAAATCTATCAAGTTAAGTAGGATTCGGGAGTGATAACATATGAACATATTGGTAACCATGCCTCGAGGTCACGTTCGAGAATCGTTCATTCCAAATAATATAGCTAAACAGTTAGAATCACTAGGTAAAGTAACATGGAATCATAAAACAGAACAATTCAAGACTGAAGAATTCCGAGAGAAGTTAATGGATGCAGATGTTTGTATCACAGGATGGGGTTGTCCTAAGTTTGATAAGCAAGTATTGGAAGATAATAATAAATTACGTTTAGTAGCACATACAGGCGGATCAGTTGGAGCAATCATGAGTGACTACTTATTCGAAAAGAATATTAAAGTAATTAGTGGTAATTATTTATACGCAGAGTCTGTTGCAGAAAGTGCTATTGCTTATATGCTATCTTCCTTACGTAATATTCCATTCTACAGTAGCGAAATGAACGCAGGTCGATGGTGGTCGAACGATTCCCCAAGTGAAGGATTATTTGAACAAAGAGTTGGACTAGTTGGATTTGGATTGATCGCTAAAGAGGTTGTTAAGATGCTAAAACCTTTTCGCAATGAAATTCTAGTGTACGATCCATATATAAAAAAAGACGATTTGGCTTTGTATAAGGAATATGCCGTAAAGGAATCAACTTTAAAAGAAATATTCTCGACCTGTAAGATCATCTCACTTCATACAGCGCTAACTCCTGAAACTCAAAAAATGATTAACAAGGAGTTACTAGAATTAATTCCTGAAGGAGCTATTCTAATTAACACAGCTCGAGGCAAGCTAATAGACGAGAGCGTTCTAGAATTAGAATTACAGAAAGATAGATTTAAAGCTGCGCTCGATGTATTCGAAGAAGAGCCGTTACCTGAAACAAGTAAGCTAAGAGGACTAAATAATGTTATATTAATGCCGCATAAGGGTGGCCCAACCGTTGATAGAAGAAAACATGTTACAGCTGCATTAATAATAGATATTGTTAATTTTTTCAATAATAAGCCTATGAAGAATGAAATTACTTTTCAGTATGCAAGTACAATGACTAGGAAGCTATAATGTGGGTGTAAACACTTTAAAGAAAGTACTCGGTATTTAACCAGCAGAGGAGGCCGAACGGAGAGGCTACATAACCGCTTATTTCGCTTGTGAAGTTCCAGTTGCGATGATTTGTCGGACACTATGGTTCTTAATTGCACATAAAACAAATTCGCACAAATAAGTATGCTGGTGGTCGTCAGCGTCCCACCGCCGCACAGGATTCTAGATATTTCATGCAATAAAAGCAAACAGGCTAAAATTTTAATATCAAATAAAGGGAGAAGTGAGTTAAATGGCTAGCCCAAATGTTAAACAACCAAATGTTATCGTGTTTTTCACTGACCAACAACGATGGGATACGACAGGCGTACACGGTAATCCGATGGGACTGACACCTTACTTTGATCGAATGGCTCAAAATGGGACAGATGTTCATCATTCTTTTACATGCCAACCGGTGTGTGGACCTGCCAGATCTTGCTTGCAATCTGGAATGTATGCTACAGAATCAGGATGCTATCGAAATGGAATTCCCTTGCCACAAGATTTAAAAACATTAGCGCATCATTTTGGGGATGCAGGTTATCAAACAGGATATATAGGTAAATGGCACCTTGCTGACGAAGAGCCTGTTCCAGCTGAAAAACGAGGGGGGTATGATTACTGGTTAGCAGCGAATATACTTGAATTTAGCTCTGATTCCTATAACGCAGTTGTATATAACAATGATAATCAACCGGTAAAATTACCTGGTTACCGCGTCGATGCGTTGACGGATGCTGCCATTCGTTATATAGACGATCACAAAGAAAATCCTTTCTTTCTTTTTCTTTCCCATTTGGAACCACATCATCAAAATTATTTAGATGATTATCCAGCACCTACTGGATATCGGGAAAACTATCTTTCAAATTATACTCCACCAGACCTTGCTGCATTGGGTGGAACAAGCCATCAGCACTTACCAGGCTATTATGGGATGGTCAAGCGATTGGATGAAGCGTTTGGAAGACTATTAGATTCGCTAAGAAGTTTAGATTTATTAGATAACACGGTTATATTATTCACATCAGATCACGGTTGTCATTTTAAAACTCGTGGAAATGAGTATAAACGAACATGTCATGATAGCTCGATTCGTGTTCCTACTGCTTTTCAAGGACCTGGTTTCGATGGAGGAGGTAGAATCAAAGAATTAATTAGTTTAATAGATCTTCCACCTACGTTGTTGGATGCAGCAGGTATAAAGGTTCCTGAAGAAATGCAGGGTAAATCGATTCTACCTTTATTAAATGGAAAAAAATCAGAGTGGCCAAAAGAAGTATTTATGCAAATGAGCGAGACACAGCTGGCACGATCTATCAGAACGCACCGCTGGAAATATAGTGTGAAGGCGAAGGATAAAGATCCGATAGCTGAATCTTGCTCGGATGTATATTATGAAGATGCGCTATATGATCTTCAAGCAGATCCTTATGAATTAACGAATCTTATCGGTTTTGAATCGCATCAAGAGGTAGCGAATGGCCTAAAGCAACGATTAATTAACAAGATGGTGGAAGTTGGGGAACAAAAACCAAGAATAATATCAGCAGCCTCAGTGCAAAGCGGACAACGCAAAGTATCTCTGAATGAATTAAGTGGTGATTATATACATTACTGATTTTTAAGTTACTATCCTGGTTTGTTACAGATAGTAAGTATCCGTCTTAACTCTAGTAGAGAGGAGAAATTAGAGTGAACATTAAATTCGAAGGTAACCTTGATGAATTACAAGAAGGTATTGATCGATTAAGTAAAGCGTTAGAATTTAAACAGGCAGATAATGGTCTTTCTATAAAAGTAGAAAAAGCAAGCGGGGACTTAGAGGTTTCCTTATCAGGTGGAAGAGGCCACATCAAATATGAACAAAAAAGCCATTTTTTTAGAGCATTAGGCTTGTTTATAGAAGCCTATCAGGATAAAGAACAATTTAAAATAGTTGAAAATCCACAATTTACGATGATAGGCACAATGATTGACTGTTCGAGAAATGCAGTAATGACCATGCCAAGTATGGAAACCTTTATTGAAAAGATAGCAATCATGGGTTTTAATATGATTATGTTGTATACTGAAGATACGTATACAATAGAGGATGAACCTTATTTTGGACATTTGCGTGGTAGATTTACTCACAGTGAGTTGAAGCAAATTGATGATTATGCTTTTCAGTTCGGTATTGAAGTTATCCCTTGCATGCAAACACTCGGTCATATGAAAATGGTTTTAAAATGGCCAGCATATAATGAAGTGAGTGAAGATGCTGATGTTCTTCTAGCAGGGAATGAGAATACCTATCAACTAATCGATAAAATGATTCATGCTGTTTCTTCTCCTTTTAGAAGTAATCGGATTCATATCGGCATGGATGAAGCATGGGGAATGGGTTTAGGCCGCAACATGCGTGAGAACGGCTATCGTGACCGGTTCGATATTTTTGTAGAACATATTAATAAAGTGATAGAAATAACAAATAAATATAAATTACGTCCGATGATATGGAGCGATATGTTTTTTAGAATGGGTTCTAAAACGAACAAGTACACTGATTTAGAAGCGGTTATTCCAGAACATGTTTATCGCAGTGTTCCTAATGAAGTAAAGTTAGTATATTGGGACTACTATAGTCGTAGTGAAGAAATATTCCGTACTTTTATAAAGCGACACAAAAAATTTGGGCAAACGCCAATATTTGCTGGTGGGATCCTTACTTGGGGTACTTTTGGGACAAATTATGCAAGAACCTTTGAAGATGCTAACGCTGCCTTAGAGTCCTGTAAAAAAGAAGGCGTACAGGAAGTATTGACGACTATTTGGCAGGATGATGGTGCGGAAAATACGCACTTTGCTGCCCTACTCGGTTTGCAGCTTTATGCAGAGCATGCATTTGCTAAACAGTTGAGTGAAGAAAAGTTAAGAAAACGAGTCGAATTTTGTACTGGTATAGCATATGACGCGTTTATGGATTTAAGCTTATTAGATGAAATTGAGGGAACGAATCGGGAAAATAGATGGCCACCTAATGTCTCAAAGTATGCATTGTGGCAGGATCCTTTATTAGGATTGTATGATAATGATATAAAAGGGATGAATCTTTCTAAACATTATCAAGAACTTGAAAGTACATTTGCTAACTATGTTAGTCAATATGGAGATAAGGTATATAATTTCAAGGTTGTCCATAAATTAGCTAGAGTTTTAAGCTTGAAAAGTGATCTGGGAAATAGATTGAGAGATGCTTATCTAAAAAAGAACTTGGATGAGTTAAAATATATAGCTGAAGAGAATATTTCGGATCTTTCTGGTAGATTAGAATTATTACGTAAAGAGCACAGAGCGCACTGGTTTTTAACATACAAACCGTTTGGATGGGAAGTACTGGATCTTCGTTATGGAGGACTTACTAATCGCCTAGAAACAACTAGACAAAGGGTTTTAGATTATGTGAATGGTACCATACAATCTATTGATGAACTTGAGGCAGCAAGTCTGCCATTAGATTTTACATCAAAAGGTCTTGGAAACGGGTTTTGGAAAAGGTATGAGAACATTGCCTCACCAAGTTTTAAAGTATAACTAGCAAATAGTATACGTAAAACCCTTTTGGTTAGCAGACCACCGTGACTGATGGTTCTGAAATTAAACTAGTATTCATAAAAGATACCAGTTGGACATATGAAGATTTTTAGAGTTTTTTATATTATTGGTCATTAAATAGGTTCTTATAGCAATCACAATAGAAAACAGAGGGGGGATAGGAGATGCAATTTACAGGTTGGGCAGGTACATTTTATCGTATTAGTGATTGGGTATTCAAGTTAGCTTATGTAAATATATTATGGATGTGTTTTACTCTTATAGGATTGGTTCTTTTTGGTTTCTTTCCAGCAACTACAGCAATGTTCGCACTAATTAGAAAGTGGTTAATGGGGGAAGAAGACCTTCCTGTATTTAAAACGTTTTGGTCTTATTATAAAAAAGAATTTAAGAAGTCAAACAAATTAGGTTTTGTAGTCGTAATTATTGGACTGATCTTATATGTTGATTTGCAAATTATCCCAACAGGAAGCCTACCGTTTGTTATTTTAAAATGGTTATTAATGGCCCTACTAGTAGTTTTCCTTATCATGTTAATCTACATGTTCCCAATATATGTACATTTTGATTTTCCGTTTGCCCAATATATAAAATATCCTATTCTAATGAGTATTGTTGCACCACTCCAAACAGTCTTATTGCTAATATCTTCTTATTTAGTCTATCTCATCATGATGACCGTACCGGGTTTAATTCCTTTCTTTGGAGGAAGTGCTTTATGCTTTGTATGGACGTGGATTATTTTGAATTATTTACATCGAGTACAACAAAAACAATTTGAAAAAGAAGAAGAAAAAGAAATGAAAGCTAAGGATTAACTGTCATTTATAGTGAAATCCAAAAAGGTCAACCCATTGTTATTCAAGGGGTTGACCTTTTAAGTATTGTCTTGAACGTATTTAAGAGTCAAAACTTTCAATAGTATAGCTTGATATAGATACACTTAAAAGACACAAAAGAGACTCGTCTTTATCTGAGGTTTTCATTATAATTAATATACTAGTCAATTTCACAATACTGATTTTTAGCTATCTGCATCCACCAATAGTTGGATTAAACCATCTCCGAACTATAGGCGGATGCAGATAGCTGTATAAGTTAATATGAAATTGACTCTTACATCTAGTTTTAATCGGACGAGTTTTTTCAACAGGCATGACCATCACAGGTTAAAAGACTAAAATAAAAAATACGTGGAGGTTGGAAATGGATATGTCAAATTCTCAATTATGGACAGAACGATTAAACAAGATTATGCCATGGGGCAGTAGTACTTGTTCCAAGTCTCCTAAATTATTACCTGAAGAACCGGGGGTAATTGTTAAGGGCGAGGGTTGCCGTGTTTGGGATGCTGATGGACGAGAGTTTATTGATTTTCGAAACGCGCTTGGTCCAATTACGCTTGGATATCAATTTCCTGCAGTGGATGATGCTATACGGGAACAATTATCTAATGGAATATTGTATGGGCACCCACACCCATTGGAATGTGAAGTGGCGGAAATGCTTTGTGACATCATCCCAAGTGCTGAACAGGCACGCTTTCTAAAAACTGGTGGTGAAGCTCTAGCTGCCTGTATGCGGATGGCTCGTCATTATACTGGAAAGGAACATATTATCCAAATTGGTTACAACGGCTGGTTGAATACTTTGGCATTAGGAGGACAAACGCTTCCAGGACAAACAGCAATGTCTTTGATTCCTGGAGTACCTAAGCAAATAAGCGCATTATATCACCAGGCGCATTGGAATGACATAGAAGGTTTACAGCAACTTTTTGCACAATATCATGACAACATTGCAGCTGTGGTTATCGCTGCCGATTATGTAGATATGGATTCAGGGAAATCGTTTTATCCTGCTATACGAGATCTCACACATAAACATGGTAGTTTATTAATCTTTGATGAAATTGTTACTGGCTTTCGGATTGCTTTAGGTGGCGCACAGCAATATTTTGGTGTTGAGCCTGATCTTTCAGTTTTTAGTAAAGGGATAGCTAATGGAATGCCAGTTTCCGTATACACAGGATCTAGAGAGGTAATGGCTGCTTGTGAAAAAGGGGGAGTTACAATTTCTTCTACCTTTGCTGGAGAAACACTATCATTAGCTGCAGCCAAAGCAACGCTATTAACATACCGAAATGAAGATGTTGTAAAGCACTTGTGGACACAAGGAGAAAAATTGTGGAGTAGTATGAATAACCTTTTTGAAAGGTATGACATTCCGATGCAATTGAAGGGCTTTTGGCCGTGTGTTGCTTTCACGTTAAAACCTGGTGCAGATAATGAGATTAAAAATTCATTCTTCAAGGCGGCATATGATAGCGGTGTGTCATTATATAATGTGTCCTATGTTAACTTTAGCCATAAAGATAAGGATATTGAAGAAGCTTTGGATCGGTTGGAAAATGCGTGCCGAAAATTTATCCAAATGTAAGAAGTATAAATTGCTAGGAGGAAAATAAGTGACATATCAAATGTCAAAGTTAAATCAAGATGGAATGCCTCGACTGTTAGATGGTATAGAGAATGTTGAGCAGTGGAACGAAAAAATAAACGCTATAAGAAAAGTTTGGTTTGATTATATAGGGGAATTGCCAGCAAGAGTTCCTGTAAGTTATGAAGTCGTATCTGAGATTCAGGAAGAGGATCACGTGCGCAAGCATATAATATATAATACAGTTTATGAGGACAAAGTTACAGCGTACTTGCTTATACCGAATGCTTTATTTCAAAAGCCAAAACACTCACCAGTTCCGGCAATCATGGCCCTTCATCCAACTGGACCATTTGGGAAAGATCGTGTAGCAATTCCGCCAAAAGATCAAAACAGAAAATATGGAATTGAGCTTGTTTCTCGTGGTTATGTTGTTCTTGCCCCAGACGCTTTGACTTCAGGTGAGAGAATCTATGAAGGATGTCAACATTTTGATAGCTCAAAGTTTTATGAGCAACATCCAACCTGGTCAACGGTTGGAAAAAATTTAATTGATCATATGCAAGGGGTAGATTTACTGTGTAGTCTTGAGTTTGTTGATTCTAGTCGTATTGGAACGATAGGACATTCATTTGGAGGATATAATTCGTATTTTCTTGCCGGGGTGGATAGGCGTATAAAAGCTGTAGTTTCTAGTTGTGGATTTAGTCCTTTTACAGGGGATCCAGCACCACAGCATTGGGGATACAGAAAATTTCCATATACTCACTTGCCTAAAATATCTGCAGATTTAGAAAAGAATCAAGTTCCATTTGAATTCCATGAGATAGCTGCATTGACCGCATCTATTCCTTTCTTTAACTATAGTGCACAAAGTGATTGGATATTCCCACATTGGAAAGCAGTTGGTGATGGGATGCATGAGCTGCACAAATTATATGAATGGCTTGGTTATGAGGATCGTTTTAGATCTTATATTGGAGCGGGGACGCATGATTTTCCCCCAGAGATTCGAGTGATCGCTTACGGATTTTTGGATAAGTGGTTAAAAGTGTAGATTCTTTAGATAGTATATTACATCAAAAAAAGCCCGCAATGTGAGGGGCTTTTTCGCAAGATAAAATATGTGTATGTGTCTAGCTCCAAGCGCCAGAAACTAAGCGACTTCACGAATCACCTTACGATAAGTCATCATCGATTCAGGTTTTATGGAAGGTCGACTAAAAGCGGACTTGTCGTCCAACGTCGACATACCCCCTATGGGGGGCATGATTCCTTTATCGCAGTCGATTCGCTCCAGTCGCTACGTTACTAAACGGGCGCTCTGTGATCTTCTCAGAATTATTGTTCTTAAAGCTTATTATTTCTTCATCATTACAAATTAAGACGGTATATTTGTCGTGGTCGTCCTTTGCTAGAGTGCTTCTCTTCACCAATGATGTCAACAATGTTGGCATCTACCCAATGTGCGAGTATACGATGTGCACTTCTAATGGTGATTCCTAAAACAGAGGCTAACTCAAAAGCAGTGTAGTCTGTTTTGTCATACCGTTTTACTTGTGCAAGTAACTTTGTCATATACGTTGCTGACATTCCTGCTTTTTCTGCCTTTTCTAATAACTCTTTATCTGTAACTGAAAGCTCATAAGTAACTGCATTACTCATTTCAACTGGCCCTAGAACACTTTTGTCTTCCCGAACGATATAACAAATATTTCCTCCAGCATCTTTTGATTGGCGTAGGGCCAATCGGGCGTGTGTACCAGCATCTGTTGCAGTTCTTCCAAATCCAACCCCAATACTTAATGAAATACCAGGTGTTTTATTTTCGTCCTCTAATAGAGGAATAAACTTGTATCCTCTAGTTTCTCGTTCGAATATTCCTCGAGTGGTTATGAATAAGTATTCTCCACCTCCAATGCTACTAAGGTGTCCATCTAGTTGCTTTACGTAATCAAGCAACATTCCGTGAATATCAAGTTTCATTTTTTGTATCTCATGTTCAGATGGAAACTTTTCAACTACTCTTCTAAATTCATCAATATCTATTAGACCTACAACAATTTGAGATTCTTTGTTCCTTCTTGTTTCTGTTGATAAAAGTGCTCGTTCAAGTGAAACAGTAATATCCTGATTTGTAGGAGTAACCCAAATATTTGGAACGTTTCGTTCAGTCAATGTCTGAGAAACAGACTGCACACCGGTTAGCGCACCTAAGCTAGTCCCGTTATTATAAGCATGAGAATGAAAATCAATCAGTTCTTTATGTGTAGTATACGGATGGTTGTTAAAATAGTTAATGTTTACGTTGGATACTTCTAACTCATTTATTATTTGCTCCACATAATTTCTTGATACGGAGTCAATCGTGAATTGATTAACATTAAGCAGATAGCTCATTCTGAATAAGGCGCGGTATAGACCTGTACCAATCAAAGGTATGTACTGTGTTGGCACTGTGGTATCTAGAGAATCCTTTACCCTCTCATAAATATGGTACTCTGTGAAAAGAATTATTTCTACTTCGTTAAGTGCTTCCTTAACTTCATCGGAAATGTTGAATTCATCGTTGTGTTCGAGAAAGAAGGGCTTAAAGGATGGAAAATATTGTAGGGTCAATTCTACTTCTTTTAAAAGAGGTTTTGAACCGATGATTCCAATCTTAATCTGATTGCTATTAGATGGTGAGTCACTATTGGGCATTTATATTCTCCTCCTATTTATTATCTATCTCTATTATAAATTTATAAAGACATAAAGTAAACTTAAAAAGACATAAAATAGACTAGTCTTTAATGCGCGTACAAATGAAAGTTGAAAGTGCAGTTAAATTCTTACTTAATTAAAAGACAATTTATAGACTCGTCTTTATAATTCTTTTTACATATAATGAAGGAAGAATGTAATGTTTATGTAATCTCAATAAAAAGGAGTGAACTGCAATGAAAAGACCTAATATTTTAATTTTTATGACTGACCAGCAGCAAAATGCTGTCACATACCCTGATCATCCTTGCCAGACACCAAATTTACAACAATTAGCCGAAGTGGGTATCAGGTACAACCATACATACACCACGATGGCACATTGTTGTCCTTCAAGAGCTTCGTTTATGACCGGATTATACCCTTCCCAGCATGGAGTTTATAATAATGTTTCCAACCCAGCAGCTATCCATCATAAATTAAATGAAGGAGTAACAACTTTTGCAGAAGATTTAAAGGGGAATGGGTACAGCCTACATTTCTCAGGTAAATGGCATATTTCTGCTGAGGAAAATCCGTCAGATCGTGGCTGGGAAGAGCTTATGGTAACGGCTAACAAAGATGCCTATATGGGTGTCACCATTGAACAGTGGAGAGAAAGACAAAATACACCCAAAAGCGAAGAGAGAAAGCCTGGAGAAATTGTAAGACCAGGTTGGGGGAATTACCAATTGTATGGTACGAACCCAGAGTCACTAGAGGAAACGGAAGACTATCAGGTAGTGAAAAAAGCTGTAGACAGATTAGGAGAGTTAAAGGATCAAAAAGATCCGTGGTGTATGTATGTAGGTACATTTGGCCCGCATGACCCTTTTATCGTTCCTGAAAAGTATGCAAAAATGTATGATCCAAACAACATTGAACTCCCTGCAAATTATCATGATTCTTTAGAAAACAAGCCAGGCTTATATAGTCGGATGCGCAAGGTTTGGGACCAATTATCTGAGCAGGAAGTGAAAGAATCAATTGCTCATTATTGGGGCTATTGTACAATGGTTGATGATTTGTTTGGATTAGTAATGGAAAAATTGGAATCTACCAATCAAGCAGAAGACACTTTAGTACTGTTTTTATCAGACCATGGCGAAAGTTTAGGGGCACATGGTCTATATTTAAAAGGATTGAGTCCTTTTGACGAAACGTATCGTATTCCGTGTATTATGCGTTGGCCAAAAGGCATTGAACAACCTGGTAGAGAAATAAATGAATTGATAAGTATCATGGATTTTGCACCTACCTTTTTAAAACTAGCTGGCATTGATAAAAATAAAGAAATAATGGGGAGAAGTCTTGTGCCTTGGATCAACAATATAGATCCAAAGGAATGGAGAGATGCGGTATATACACAGTGTAACGGTGTGGAAATTTACTATTCACAGCGAATTGTTCGTACTAAGAATTATAAACTCGTATATAACCCTACTGCTGTCGATGAACTTTATGATCTTAGAAACGATCCATTGGAAATGAATAATCTCGCTGAAGTAGAAAGTATGCAGGAAATAAAGATTGCTCTCCTTAAAAAATTCTGGCAAGAGGCAGCCAATGCAGAAGATATTATCTTTAACCCATATGCGACGATTGCAGTCGCTGATGTCGGCCCGGCAGCAGCAATTGGAAAAGATTAGTACTTATAAATTAGTAAGATGAAAAGTACGGACCGATTTTTTAGCGGATGATCCTGTGGAAAAGGTCCTATGATTCATGGTGGATTAGTTAATTTGAATGAGAATTACGGAATTGATTGCACGATATCAAATAAAAAACTAGAAAAGTGTAGGAAAAAGATAAAGGAGAAGGATAACATGGTTAGAAATGCAAAGATTAGTACATTATCCATGAAATATCATTCACTGGATCCAAATCGTTCGTTTGAAGAAGGCGTAGACGACATGATTACCTATTTACGAGGTGAAATAGATCAGGTGCTACCTGATCAACCTGACTTGATCGTTCTTCCCGAGAATTGTGATATGCCTATAAATTTTCCAAAGGCAGATAGAAGGGAATTTTATAAGGTTAGAGGTAATAGAATACTAGATTGGTTATCTGATGTTGCAAAGGAGCATAACTGCTATATTGCTTATTCGGCAACACGATATATGGGCGAGGACACTTGGTTAAATTCAACGCAGCTCATTGATAGGCAGGGAGAAATAAAGGGAACCTATAACAAGAATTTTCCTACGATAGGTGAAAATAAATCAGGCATACTAAGCGGTAAGGATATAACCGTTGTTGACTGTGATTTTGGTCGTGTTGGTTTAACAATCTGTTTTGATCTAAACTTTGAACAAATACGAGAGAAATATGCTAACGCAAAACCAGATGTGATAGTGTTTTCTTCAACGTATCACGGAGGTATGATGCAGGAATACTGGGCATATTCTTGTCGAACTCACTTCGTGGGTTCTATTGGTAATAAGGTACATAGCCCGATTCTTTCACCTGTAGGTCAAGAAATTGCTTCCACAACAAATTATCATACATTCGTCACTACTACGGTTAATTTAGACTGTGAAGTGATTCATATTGATAACCATCGCAAAAAATTCAACGAAATGAAGAAAAAATATGGTCCGAAGATCAAGATTTCTGATCCAGGTTATTTAGGTGCTGTACTAGTTTCTAGTGAAACAGATGAATTTTCTGTGGAAGACTTGATTAAAGAGTACGGCTTAGAATTAGTAGATGACTATTTTAATAGATCGATCCAAAGCGCCAAAGAACACATGGAAAGCTAAACAATAGAAAGGAGACTTATTATTGAAGAAACTTCAAATAGGTATGGTTGACTTGGATACTTCTCATCCAAAGGTGTGGCTCCCTTTATTACTGTCTATGGGACATGAAGTTATTGGTGTTTATGATAGTGGTACTGTTTATCCTGAAGGTTACGATGCTGAATTTGCCGCTGAATATGGGATAAATAAAGTTTATACATCATTGGATGAAATGGCTGAAAATATTGATGTGGCAATTATCCACAGCTGTAACTGGGACTTGCATATCGAAAGAGCACGACCATTTGTTGAAGCAGGAAAGGCTGTATTAATTGATAAACCAATGGCAGGAAATATCAAAGATTTGCATCAACTACTTGAATGGGAATCTCAAGGTGCTCGCATCACGGGTGGTTCAGCTTTAAGGTATGTTAATGAAGTAAATGAGTGGTTAAGTGGCCATAGTCCTAACGATCTCATATATACATCTGTGGGGTGTTCAACCGATGAATATAATTACGGCATTCATGCATACTCCCTTTTACATGGTATATTAGGCCCAGGAATAGAGAGCGTTCGTTACTTAGGAACTCGTATTCAAAAACAAATAGAAATTACTTGGATGGATGGACGGAGAGGGATGGTTAGTATTGGTAAGACGAAGGGATACTTACCATTTTATGCAACAGCAGTAACAGAAAAAGATGTTTCCCATTTTCAAGTTGATAATAAACAATTGTATAAACCGATGCTAGAAACAGTATTACCCTATTTAGCTGGTGACGCACCAGCAACTGTTTCATTAGAATCACTTATTGAAGTTGAATTAGCCGCAATTGCAGCAAAGATTTCATGGCAGAAGAATGGTGATAGAATATTCTTAAAAGATATAGCCTTTAATGACCCTGGCTACGATGGCATGCGATTTGCAGATAATTATCGAAGACAAAAGCTTGGAGGGAACAAAGCATGAGGTACAAATCGTTAAATAACCATGACGTTGATAAAATTTGCAGGTTGTGGAATAAAGAAATTGGTGAAGAATTTCCAATCAGTACTTCCTTATTTAAGGAATGTAGTGTAGAGGACGTAAATGTTGTTAAGGCAGGGTCGTTGGTCGCAATTGACGAAGAAACCGATCAAATAGTAGGTTTTATCGTGGCCAAGCGATTTCAGGATCAAAAGTGTGACGTTGCATTAGATCCTAACATTGGTTGGATTCAAGTGCTGCTTGTTGATCGTGAATATCGAAACAAAGGGATAGGTAGTACTTTGCTTGCTATGGCGGAGGACGCCTTGCAACAAACGGGAGTTCAACAGATGGATGTAGCAGGTAGTTTAAAACACTACTTTCCGGGCATTCCGACACAGTACACGGATACGAAATCCTGGTTTGAAAAAAAAGGGTATATACCTGCTCAACCATGTTATGACCTGTTCAATGATTATAACGAGAAGGAAAAAATGCAACTTCCCAGCTTTAAAGATGTGACATTTCGATTGCTTGATCAGAGTGACCAAGGCGATTTATTATCCTTTTTACATCAAAACTTTCCTGGTAGATGGGAATATGAGGCTAAGCGCTATTTTGAAGATAATGGATCTGGACGTGAATTTGTTGGTGTATTTAAGGACAGTGAGATAATTGGATTTTGTCGTGTAAATGATTCGAAGTCCCCAACTGTTGGAGGCAACATCTTATGGTCGCTATTGTATGAGGATGAGTTAGGTGGTGTCGGACCACTTGGAATAGCTGATGATTATCGAGGTAATGGGTATGGTCTTGCTGTAGTAGAAGCGGGTATATTCTTCTTGCAATTACGTGGTATTGAAAAAGTTGTGATTGACTGGACATTAAAAACTGATTTTTACATGAAATTAGGCTTTACTATATGGAAGAGCTATAACCGATATTCAAAAAAACGCAGCGAATAATAATGAAAACGCTTTATAAAATTAATTTTAAATACAAATGGGGATGTATGAGTTGGACAAGAAGATTGTGCTGTTGCAAAGTAAACGTCAAATCAATAGGGTATTTACTACGAAGCACTTAGATCAACTCCGTGCTATGGGGGAGGTTGTGATGAATGGTGAACATAGGAATCCTGATGCTGAGAAGTTGAAGGAATTAATCAAAGATGCAAATATTGCAATCACTTCATGGGGATGTCCGAAGCTTACGAAGGAGATTCTAGATATGGCACCTAATCTAGAAGTAGTTCTGCATGCAGCAGGAACTGTCAAAGGAATTGTAACCCCTGAGTTGTGGGAGAGGGGCATTCGAGTATCAAGCGGTAGTACCGCTATGGGACAAGGGGTTGGAGAGACTGCGTTAGGAATGACGATAGCATCGTTAAAAGATATGTGGAGGCTTAATGAAAGTACAAAAAACGGTGAATGGAGTCTAGGGACAAATATAAGAGAAGTTTATGATGTCACCATTGGAGTGATTGGGGCAGGTAAGGCTGGTGGGCATTATATAAAGCTGCTACAAAGCTTTGACGTAGACGTGTTATTGTACGACCCTATAATAACCAAAGCACAGGCAAGTGCTATGGGAGCGATTAAGGTAGAGTTGGATGAACTATTAGGAAAATCCGATGTTGTATCTATTCATGCCCCGGACATACCCGCTACGTACAAAATGATCAATCAAGAAAAGCTAGCAATCATGAAGGATGATGCGATTCTCATAAACACAGCTCGAGGAACCATTATAGATGAAGATGCCTTAGTGTCAGAGCTAAGTAAGGGAAGGTTATTTGCTTGTATAGATGTGACAGATCCAGAACCGCCAGCGCCGGGTCACCCTTTTAGAACATTGCCAAATGTAGTATTAACACCTCACATTGCAGGTGCGATAACGAACGGACTACATCGTCTAGCTCAATATGTCATTAATGAGATAAAATTGTTTGAAGCAGGTCAACAAATGGATGGAGAAGTAAAACAAGAAGATATGGATGTTATTGCATAACGAAGAATAAAGAGGGTGTACCATATGGAATATAAGAAGGAATTGTTGTACAAAAATTCATTTACATGTGATACTGGTGATTTTGTGCTCGAAGGAGAAGGGAAATACAAGATCTCGAATGGGAAATTGTTCCTTAACGATATAGAAGGTAAAGGTTTAACAGTATGGCTTAATAAAACTTTTCATGGAAACATCTATATAACTTATGTCACAGAGGCGTTAGAGCCGGAATTTGCAAACAATTTGAATTTATTTTTTATGGCTAAAACGTTAAATGATAAAAATATTCTGTCAGAAAAGCATAGTGGTAATTATGCAGCGTATCATCAGAACTGTAATACGTATATTTTTACATTCACTGGTGACGTTCCCGGCATTAAAAAGGCTATAGGTTGGTCTAGGCTAAGGAAAGACCCGGGTTTTGTTATTTTATCTGAAGAAGCAAGCTTGAAGGCGAAAGTAAGTAAGAAATACGTAATTGAAATTTCCGTATGTAACGGTGAAATAGAATGTAAGATTAATGGTCAGACTGTGCATAAGTATACTGATTCGAAGCCTTATACGAGTGGATCTATAGGGTTTCGAACGTGGAAAACGCATTTAAGTGTAAAGAATTTTAGCGTGTATGCTTTGATATAGATAAACAATCTATCTATCTGAAGAGATGGATGAAAGAATACTAATTATAAATAGGAGGCATTTATATGAGTATTAAAAATGATGAAAAAAGACCGAATATTATATTTATTATGAGTGATGACCATGCTGCACATGCGATGAGTTGTTATGGAAGTCGTATAAATAAGACGCCAAATATCGATCGAATTGCTGAAGAGGGGATCAGATTTGATAATTGTTTTTGTACCAATTCGATTTGTGCCCCGAGTAGGGCAACGATATTAACCGGATTATACAATCATAAGAACGGTGTAAAGACGCTTCGAGACGATCTCGACGGACGACTTGAAAATTTCCCCAAGGTACTACAGAGGTCTGGATATGAAACTGCGATAGTAGGTAAGTGGCATTTAGGGCATGGAGATGTTCATGATCCAACAGGCTTTGATTATTGGAATGTACTTCCTGGTCAAGGAAATTATTTTAATCCAACATTCATTGAAAACGGACAAGAAAAGCAGCATGAGGGCTATGTAACTGATATTACTACTGATATATCGATAGACTGGTTGAAGAATAGGTCTAAAGAAGTCGCACCATTTATGTTAATGTGTCACCATAAAGCACCACATAGACCATGGTTACCTGATGAAAAGCACGCGGATATGTATGAAGATGTAGATATTCCGGAGCCAGAGACATTTCATGATAATTATCAAAATCGTTCTAATGCAGCGAAAATTGCGGAAATGACAGTAGAGAATCATCTGACGAAAAAAGATTACAAGATTGATCCACCGGAAAACCTCTCTCCACAAGAATTAAAGAGTTGGAAGTATCAACGTTACATCAAAGATTATTTGCGATGTGTAGCATCCATTGATGATAATGTCGGACGGTTACTTGATTACCTTGATGAAGCCGGATTATCCGAGGATACAATGATCGTTTATACATCTGATCAAGGGTTCTTTCTAGGAGATCACGGATGGTACGATAAACGATTTATGTATGAAGAGTCATTACGAATGCCTTTTATCGTACGTTACCCAAGAAAAATTAAACCGGGTAGTGTTACAGACGCTATCGCTATAAATGTCGACTTTGCGGAGACATTTATTGATTATGCAGGAGCCTCTATTCCTGAAACTATGCAAGGTAGAAGTTTGCTCCCAATAATGGAAGGAGAAACTCCAGAGGATTGGCAAACATCTATGTACTATCGCTATTGGATGCATATGGCTCAACATGCTGTGACATCTCACTATGGTATAAGAACAGAAAGATACAAGCTCATTTATTATTATGGAGAAGCATTGGATGCAACAGGAGCTATTGATGACCCACAACCACCAGAGTGGGAACTATTTGACCTAAAAAAGGACCCTCAAGAGTTGAACAATGTGTACGCTCATCCTAGATATCAAGAGACAGTAGAAGCATTAAAAACAGAACTTTATCAAATCAAAGAAAAAGTAGAAGACTTTGATTAAAGCAGAGTGTCAAAAGTGCCCAATGATAAACAGAGGATACGATTTTTAAAAGAGACTCTATCATAGACAATTTGAAGTTTTGCGAGGTAGTAAATGATCGTTACTAATTCAAATAGCGTATTTTGAACACTTTTATTTATGAACATTAAAAGACGTTTTAAAGACTTGTCTTTTAATGGTACCTAAAGTAGGATAGGAATAGGTACTATTTTTTTACAGGGGGAGAAAATGATGATGAGGACTATTGAAGAGTTAGAAACTAAGTTGACAGAACCTTCTAAAAATTTAGTTGATGATATTGCTAAGTTAGATGGAGATATTATTATTCTTGGGGTAGGAGGGAAAATGGGTCCGAGTTTAGCAAAACTTGCTAAAAAAGCAATTGACCAAGCTGGTATTAGTAAACGTGTTATTGGTGTATCTCGTTTTTCGTCTGAAGAAGTGAGAGTAGATTTAGAAAACCATGGAGTGGAAACTATCGTTGCCGATCTTCTTAATGAAGAGGAGCTTAAGCAACTTCCCGAAGTTAAAAATGTCATTTATATGGCGGGAACGAAATTTGGAACATCTGGACGAGAGTATTTTACTTGGGCAATGAATACCTACTTACCGGGGCGGGTTGCAAATAAGTATCGTAATTCTCGTATTGTATCCTTTTCTACAGGGAATGTATACCCGCTTACGCCAGTTTTCTTTGGCGGTGCTTCAGAAGATCAATCGCCAGGGCCAATTGGGGAATATGCACAATCTTGCTTAGGGCGTGAACGCATATTCGAACATTTTTCTCATCAATATAACATTCCTTTAGTTCAATTTAGACTCTGTTATGCAATTGACATGCGATACGGGGTGTTATTGGAAATTGCCAATGCTGTGAAAGACAAAAAGCCAATTGACTTACACATGGGTCATGTCAATGTAATTTGGCAAGGCGATGCAAATGAAATGGCAATCCGATCTCTAGGTATTTGCGAAAATCCTCCACGTATATTAAATGTTACAGGTCCTGAAACGGTATCGGTTCGCTGGCTCGCAAAAGAATTTGGTGAATTGTTAAACGTTGAACCAGTATTTGTAGGCGAAGAGCAAGATACAGCTTTATTAAATAATGCTTCTGAATCACACCGCTTGTTCGGTTATCCAAGTGTTAGTTTAAGAGAGATGATTGAGTGGACTGGAAGTTGGGTGAAAGATGGCGGGGCAACATTAAATAAACCTACGCATTTCCAAGAAAGAAAAGGAGAGTTTTAATATGTCTGCAAACCTATTAGACTCCGATAAAAAGAAACTGTTAAATGAAGGTACCGTCATTCCTGCCCACCCTTTAGCATTAGATGAATCACGTAGATTAGATGAACGTCATCAACGAGCGTTAACGCGATATTATATGGATGCTGGAGCAGGGGGCATTGCAGTTGGTGTTCATTCGACACAATTTGAAATTAGAGATCCAGAAGTTAATTTACTTGAGCCAGTATTACGAATGGCTGCTGAAGAGGTGGAAAATGCAAACCTTTCTCGTCCGTTTATAAAGATTGCAGGGATATGTGGCCCAACGGAACAGGCAATTTCTGAAGCGAAACTAGCGGCAGATCTTGGATACGATCTTGGACTTGTGAGTATGGGTGGGTTGCAAGATTGGTCAGAAGAACAATTGATTCAACGAGTGGAAGAAATTGCATCGATCATTCCTGTCTTTGGTTTTTATCTGCAACCATCAGTTGGCGGTAGAATACTAAGTTATGAGTTTTGGAAGGCATTTGCAGACATTCCTGGTGTAATGGCAATAAAAATGGCTCCTTTTAATCGTTATCAAACGATAGATGTAGTGAGAGCGGTTTGTCATTCTAGCCGAAGAGATGACATCGTATTATACACAGGTAATGATGATAATATTGTTGCTGATTTACTTACTACTTTCAATATAAACGTTAACGGTGAGATCATTAGCAAAGAGATTGTCGGTGGTTTGCTCGGACATTGGGCTTGTTGGACAAAAAAGGCAGTAGATTTATTTGAAGAAATAAAAAAAGCACGAAAAAACAAAGAATATATTCCTGCCGAATTACTTAGCAGGAATATTGAAGTAACCGATTCTAACGCAGCGTTTTTTGATCCAGCACACCATTTTGAAGGGTGTATTCCTGGAATACATGAAGTATTGCGAAGGCAAGGACTCCTACAAGGACGTTGGTGCCTCAATCCTAATGAAGAATTATCTCCCGGACAGTTGGAAGAAATAGAACGAGTTTATAATGATTATCCGCACTTGAATGATGATAATTTTGTAAGAGATAATCTCGCAAAGTGGCTGTCCTAACCTTTTGGTAGAAAGCACGAGGGAGGAATGTGAATTGACATTAATGAATCAATCTGAAGAAATCATAAATCAAACGTCAAATTTTGGTGCTAACAACTATCATCCGCTTCCGATTGTCATCTCAGAAGCGGATGGCGCCTGGGTAAAAGACCCAGAAGGCAATCGATATATGGATATGTTAAGTGCATATTCAGCAGTGAATCAGGGGCACAGACATCCTAAAATTATAGAGGCATTAAAAAAACAGGCAGATCGCGTTACATTAACATCTCGTGCCTTTCATAACGATCAGCTTGCTCCATTCTACCAAAAAGTAGCAACATTAACGGAAAAAGATATGGTTCTTCCGATGAATACAGGTGCAGAAGCAGTGGAAACAGCTGTGAAGGCAGCGAGAAGATGGGCCTATGATAAGAAAGGTGTATTACAAGATCATGCAGAAATTATTGCGTGTGAAGGCAATTTTCACGGGAGAACGATGACAGCAGTATCCTTGTCAACGGATCTAGATAACAAGCGATCTTTTGGTCCAATGCTACCAGGTATTAAAATAATCCCTTATGGTGACATTGAAGCATTGAAAGCTGCTATCACTCCAAATACTGCAGCTTTTCTAATTGAACCAATCCAGGGTGAGGCTGGTGTTATTATTCCACCAGAAGGATTCCTAAAAGAAGCAAATAAAATATGTAAACAAGAAAATGTCCTGTTTATTGCTGATGAGATACAATCAGGGCTTGGACGTTCGGGTAAACTGTTTGCTTGTGATTGGGAGCAGGTAAAGCCTGATATGTATATACTAGGAAAAGCGCTCGGTGGAGGTGTGATGCCGATATCTTGCGTTGTTGCTAATAAGGATGTTTTAGGCGTGTTTAATCCAGGGTCACACGGTTCGACATTTGGAGGAAACCCTCTTGCATGTGCCGTTGCAGTTGCTTCACTACAAGTGATCGAACAGGAACAGTTAGTTGAACGTTCGTTAAAGCTGGGAAACTATCTAATTAGCAAATTGAATGAGATAAAAAACCCTATGATTAAAGAAGTGCGTGGTAGAGGTTTATTTGTTGGTGTCGAATTACATGAACCTGCACGGCCTTATTGTGAAAAACTAAAAGAAAAGGGTCTTCTTTGCAAAGAGACACACGAAAATGTAATACGCTTTGCACCTCCACTTGTCATAGCACAAGAGGATCTTGACTGGGCTATTAATAAGATTATTCAAGTGCTATCCAAATAACTCAGATCGCTAGGAGGAGTGATTTTTTGACAAAGGAAAATATTTTGTCCTATATCGATGAAAATAAACAAAAATTTGAAAAGCTAAGTAAACAAATTTGGGAAAACCCAGAGTTAGGCCACCAAGAGTTTAAAGCAAGCAAGTGGATTGCTGATGAATTAGAAATTGGTGGCTTTCATGTTGAGAAAGGAATTGCTGGTCTTCCCACTGCCTTTCGAGGTATTTACGATTCAAACAAGCCGGGACCTACCATTGCCTATTTGTGTGAATATGATGCACTCCCTATAGGGCATGCTTGCGGTCATAACTTAATTGGAATCATGAGTTTAGCTGCAGGACTAGCGCTAACCGGTATCGTTGATGAGAAGGGTGGAAAAATTGTTGTAATCGGAACTCCTGCTGAGGAAACAAGTGGAGGTAAGGTAACCATTGCGGAACAAGGTTATTTTAATGATGTAGATGTAGCGATGATGGTGCACCCATCACAATATCACTTGAAAAGTGGTACTTCTTTGGCTTTGGAAGCATTACAGTTCGATTTTTTCGGAAAGAGTGCACATGCTGCATCAAATCCTGATAAAGGAATTAATGCACTGGATGCAGCTATCCTTACGTTTAATAATATAAATGCGCTTAGACAGCAAATTCCAAGCGATGCGAGAATTCACGGAATTATTTCTAAAGGTGGAGAAGCGCCGAATCTAATTCCGAATCACACACAAACTCGATTTTATGTTCGTAGAGAAACGACTGAGACACTAATTGAGCTTGTGAATAAAGTTAAAAATTGTGCAAACGCAGCTGCACTAGCTACTGGATGTACATTAGAAATATCAAACTATGAACTTGGCTTCGATAATTTAATAACGAACCAAGCTCTTTCCAACATATATACGAAAAACTTGCAGTTATTTGGAGTCTCTGAATCTGAGATAAGAGAAAAAAGAGGAGGGGGTTCTACTGATCTGGGGAATGTCAGTCATAAAGTGCCTGCCATACATCCATATGTTAAGGTGCCGGATTCTCCATATTTACCTCACACAGAAGAATTTCGTGATGCAGTAGGAAGTGATGCGGGTATGCAAACGTTAAGCTTAGGTGCAAAAGTATTAGCTTACACAGGCTTCGATATTTACAATGATCCGAAATTATTAAATGAAATTAAAGAAGAATTTCGTACTAATGTAAAAGGTTCGTAGTTTCTATAATTTATTTTTAAAAACAGTTGTTAGATGTAATCACAAAGGAGGTGGTCACATGAAATACAAGTCTGTTTTTGATATTATTGGGCCAGTAATGATTGGCCCTTCAAGTTCACATACGGCAGGTGCTGCTAGAATAGGCAAAGCAGCAAGCACACTTTTTGGGAAAAAGCCAACATGGGTGAAAGTTTATTTATATGAATCATTTGCTAAAACGTATAAAGGACATGGTACTGATGTTGCAATTGTCGGAGGAATCCTCGGCTTTGATACAGATGACCCGAGAATAGGTAAGTCTTTAGATATAGCTAAAGATAAAGGTATTGTTGTTGATTTTTATCAAGATGAAGCATCAACGGATCATCCAAATACAGCGCGGATCCAACTTGGAAATAGCAAGGAAGAATTCGAACTTGTTGGTATGTCCATTGGGGGAGGAAAAGTAGAGATTACAGAATTGAATGGTTTTAAACTCAATTTGTCTGGGAATCATCCAGCTATTCTTGTGCTTCATAATGATCGATTTGGTGCAATTGCGTCTGTTACACAAATATTAGCAAAGCATGAAATAAATATAGGTCGTATGGAAGTATCTCGGAAAGATGTTGGCAAGGATGCGTTAATGATCATAGAGATCGATCAAAATGTGAGTGAAGGTGTAGAGAAAGAATTGGCTGAATCAGATTATATATTACAGATTGCCAAGATAATTGACTGACATGATTCCTATGTGCACTTTAAACTTTGTGTCCAAGAAAGGGAGATGATACTTTTGTTTAGGAATGTAGCTGAATTAGTTCAACTCGCTGAGACGGAAGGTATTTCCATATCAGAAGTAATGATTCGAAGAGAAGTTGATGTTCGAGAAGTATCAAGAGAACAAGTAATGGAACAGATGGAAAAGAATCTTACAGTAATGGAAGATGCTATCGAAGAAGGATTAAAAGGGGTGTCCTCCCATTCTGGTTTAACTGGTGGAGATGCCGTTTTACTTCAGAGGTATATGAAGGAAAAACAACCTTTATCTGGTAATCTCTTATTAGATGCCGTAAGCAAAGCAGTAGCAACAAATGAAGTAAATGCGGCAATGGGCACGATATGTGCTACGCCAACAGCAGGTAGTGCAGGATGTGTACCTGGTACTTTATTTGCGGTTAAGGAACAATTAAATCCAACGCGAGAGCAAATGATCCGTTATTTATTTACGTCAGGGGCTTTTGGATATGTTGTTGCAAATAATGCGTTTATTTCTGGTGCAACAGGTGGATGTCAGGCAGAAGTAGGCTCTGCTGCAGCGATGGCTTCGGCAGCTATCGTTGAAATGGCAGGAGGTAAGCCGCAACAAAGTGCAGAAGCGTTCGCCATTACACTAAAGAACATGCTCGGATTAGTGTGTGATCCTGTAGCTGGTTTAGTAGAGGTTCCTTGTGTAAAAAGAAATGCTGCTGGTGCATCTAATGCGATTGTTTCTGCTGACATGGCTTTGGCGGGAGTTACAAGTAGAATCCCATGTGATGAAGTAATCGGTGCGATGTATCGCATCGGTAAAACGATGCCGAGTGCATTAAGAGAAACAGGAGAAGGCGGATTAGCGGCTACTCCTACTGGCCGAGCATTGGCAAATAAAATTTTTGGATTGTCTAGTGAAAGGCATAGATAGAGATTAATTATCAAATCTGTCATTATCAACGGCCAAATAGATTAATGATTCTGGTTTTAACTTAGT